>CAJGDT010000135.1 GCA_904502265.1 uncultured Barnesiella sp.
ATAAAATTTGTGACATAATTTTTCAAGCTACAAAATTAGCTAAAACTTGCAGATTATAAGGCATTTTTAAGCAATTTTTTTGTTAATTTTTGAATAAAGGAGGGAATGTTGTTAACAACACTTCTTGCATTACTGCTTGTTGCGAGGGTGGTACATATTAATTTCTTGACGTAAGAATTGTCGGTCGAGGTGGGTGTAAACTTCTGTAGTTGTGATACTTTCGTGTCCCAACATATTCTGTATGGCGCGCAGGTTGGCTCCGTTTTCGAGTAAGTGTGTAGCAAATGAGTGGCGTAGTGTGTGTGGACTTACTTTCTTCTTTATACCACATCGCTCGCATGTATTGCGTACGATGTAGAAAACCATTACGCGAGTCATATGTCGGCCACGGCGATTGATAAATAGGTAATCTTCCTCTCCGGGTTTGATGCTGATTTCACTGCGATATTGCAAGTATAGCATAATCTCATTAATGGCACTTGGTGATAAGGGTACAAGCCTTTGTTTCCCACCTTTGCCATCTACGCAAATGTATTCATCATCAATGTAGAGTTGTGATAGGCGCAAATTGACAAGTTCCGATACCCGTATGCCACAACTATACAACACCTCCAATATGGCGCGGTTGCGTTGTCCTTCGGGTTGAGAGAGGTCTATCGATGCTATCATTGAGTTTATTTCATCGGTGGTAAGTATCGAGGGTAGGTGTCTGCCCAAATGAGGTGTTTCGAGTTGTTCCGATGGATTCTCTTCGATGAGGCCTTCCAATACAATGAATCGAAAAAAACTTTTAATTCCCGATATTATTCGTGCCTGAGAGCGCGCACTTATGCCCAGGTCTTGTAGTGTGCACACAAAATTGACAAGAGTGTCGCGTTCTGCATCTTTCCATGACAATCCGGCCGAGTCGAGATAGCGCAACAACTTTTCTACATCGTCGATATATGCTTCGATGGTGTTGTCACTCATGCCTTTTTCGAGTCGCAAGTGGGCGATATATCGGCGTAGCAGGTTATCTTGTGTAACAGTAGTCATCTATGTCGTGTTAATTCCGATTTTTTTTTTACTTTTGCAAAAGTTATAATACAAAGATACAGAATCTTAATAAAACGAACAAATATAAGTCTTGATAGACTTGCTCAACGGTTATGAAGATACTTATAATAAATGGTCCAAACCTCAATTTGCTTGGCAAACGCCAGACCGACATATATGGTAATCGCTCCTTTGAGGAATATCTCGATGGGTTATATAAGCAATATCCCCAGCATCAAATAGACTATTTCCAATCAAATTGCGAGGGTGCTATCATAGACCGCTTACACGCCGATGGATTTGGAGTAGATGCGATAGTGCTCAATGCCGGAGCTTATACGCACACATCCATCGCTATTGCCGATGCCGTGCGTTCTATCAGCGCACCGGTTGTCGAGGTACATATTTCCAATGTAAATGCACGCGAAGATTATCGCCGTGTGTCGTACCTTGCCGAGGCGTGTTGTGGATCTATTGTGGGCTTTGGATTGGATTCGTATCGTCTGGCCATAGAAGCCGTGGAGAGGTTAAAATAAGGAGCTGTATGTACGATTCATTAGAAAAATATATTTGCGGGCACATTGATGCTGCAGAGCCGGCATTGGCACAGCTCGACCGAGATACTCATGTATATCACCTGCGTCCGCGCATGGTGTCGGGACATTTGCAAGGTCGCATTCTGAAGATGATATGTCGTATGGTGCAGCCTCGTCGTGTTTTGGAGTTGGGTACATTTACAGGTTATTCGGCACTCTGTTTTGCCGAAGGTATGCCCGAAGATGGAGAGGTGCACACCCTTGAGATAGATGATGAGGTGGAGGATTTTGCTAAAGAACACTTCGATCTATCGCCCTATGGTCACAAGATAAAGATGATAATCGGGGATGCACTTGAGTCGATAGCCAAGCTTACCGATTCATACGACTTGGTTTTTATTGACGCCAATAAGCGCGATTATTTACGCTATTATGAGGCGGTTTTGCCGTTGGTTCGCCCCGGTGGATTTATCCTGGCTGACAACACCTTGTGGGATGGCAAAGTAGTTACAGAACCCGATAGCAATGATCCGCAAACTGTGGGTATAATGGCCTTTAATGATTTTGTTGCCTCCGACACCCGTGTGGAAAAAGTGATGCTTCCTCTGCGTGACGGACTCACAATTTTGTGGAAAAAACCTTGATAACCCTTGCTGTATAGACCGGAATTGTGTTATTTTGCATTAATTATATAAACGATTGAAATAAAAAAGTATGGAAACAACAAGACAAAATAAAATAAGTCGCTTGCTCCAAAAGGAGTTGAGCGAAATCTTTTTGAATGAAACCCGCAAAATGCCGGGCACACTTGTGTCGGTGAGTATTGTGCGCATTAGCCCCGACTTGAGCATAGCCAAGGCTTATCTGAGTGTATTCCCCTCAGAGAAGGCACAAGAAACAATTGATGCTGTCAATGCATCATCGCGCGAGATTCGTTATCAATTGGCTCAACGTGTACGTTTCCAATTGCGCAAGATGCCCGAGTTGCATTTCTATCTTGACGACTCGCTCGACTATATCGAGAACATCGACAATTTGCTTAAGAAATAATCATTCTACAGCATGCGTTTAGCCTTTCGCATAGCCTCACGTTACCTCTTTTCCAAGAAGTCTCACTCTGCCATCAATATTATCTCTATGATATCGGTGTGTGGTGTGGCTATCATTACGGCTGCGCTTATATGCACCTTATCGGTATACAATGGCTTCTCGCAACTGATAGGATCGTTGCTATCTGATATGCAGCCCGAGGTGAAGATTTTGCCGGCCGAGGGCAAGACTATAGATAGTACGCTTGCTGTGTGGGATGAGATAGCATCGTGGGATGAAGTTGCATATATGACCCCTGTTATCGAGGAGGTGGCACTTGCTGTGTATGATAGACAGCAACCGGTGCATGTGAAAGGTATACCGGATGACTATAAGACGGCCGTTCCTTTTGACAAAACTATTATAAGTGGCGAATATGCACTGCGTGATGAGGTAATCTCTTATGCAATTATGGGTGCCGGTGTGGCTACACGTATTGAAGCCGGTGCCAACTATTCGCGCCCCATCGAATTATATGCACCACGTCGATATGGTCGTGTCAATCTGGCTAATCCGGCTGCATCGTTCGTGTCGCAACGTTTCTATGTATCCTCTGTTTTTTATACCAACCAAGCCGAGTATGACGACAATTATGTGTTTATACCCTTGGATGATGCACGTGTGCTATTCGATTATCCGATCGAGGCAACAGCCTATGAACTTTGTGTGACAAAGGATGTTTCTACTCAGCGAGTTATAGAGCGCCTGCGTGCTACTCTGGGTGAGCGATATGTTGTGCAAGATCGTCTCATGCAGAGCGGTGAGTCGTTTCGCTGGATACAAATTGAGAAGTGGATAACATTCCTTATTTTAGCCTTCATCTTGCTCATTGCCACATTTAATATTGTCGGCTCAATAACAATGCTTATCGTTGACAAACAAGACGATATTGCTACTCTGCGCAAGTTGGGTGCTAATGACAATCTTATTACCAATATCTTTATGGCCGAAGGGTGGCTTATTTCGATGCTGGGTGCAATCTCTGGCTTGTTTATCGGAGTGTTGCTCTGTTGGTTGCAGCAAGAGTATGGCTTGTTGCGATTGGGTGACTCTGGTGCATTTATAGTCGAAGCATACCCTGTTCAGTTGCAGTGGTTCGATACTTTTGTTGTTACAATAATCGTACTTTTGTTGGGTGCGGTCACCGCCGGCTATCCTGCCAAGATACTGCGTCGAAAACTGGGAGTGTAATTCACTTCGTTATAATCTGTATTGAATTTTTTCCAAACTGCACCTAATATTTGCGAAAAAAGAAAAAAAACGAACCTTTCTTATGGTTTACAAAAAAAAGATGTGTATCTTTGAAAGTTGTTAACCTTAAGAACCTATGAAACACATCATTTTACCCGATAATCGTCCGCGCAGGCTGGTCTTCTATTTGGCAATGGAAGAGTATGTGGCGCGTTGTCTTGATGAGAAGGAGTGCTTCTTTATGTGGCAAGTAACACCCACGGTTATATTTGGTCGCAACCAAGTTCTCGAGGCCGAAGTCAATCTTCCTTATTGTCAAGAAAACAATATTGCTCTATTTCGTCGCAAGAGTGGCGGAGGATGTGTATACTCTGATATGGGCAATATCATGTTGTCGTATATCAAAGATGGCGATTCGGTTGGATTTGTATTCGACACATATATGCGTCTTATAGCCTTTGCATTGCAAAAGGCCGGTATTTCGGCACAAGTGTCGGGCCGTAATGATATATTGGTCGATGGTCGCAAGGTGTCGGGTAATGCATTCTATCAACTGCCCGGCCGTAGCATTGTGCATGGCACTATGCTTTTTAATACAAATTTCGAGCATCTTGTCAATGCTATTACACCCTCGAATAATAAGTTGCAAAGCAAAGGCGTAGCCTCTGTGCGCCAACGAGTAACCAATCTCGTCGAACATACCTCTATGGGTATTGAGGATTTCAAGGCTCACATGATAAATACCTTGTGTGACAGTGAGCGTGTCCTTACCCAGGAAGAGGTAGCTGCTATAGAAGAGATAGAGCGAACCTATCTCGACGAGGCCTTTATCTATGGCCGTAGCCCTCGTTACAGCTTCAATAGTGGTATGCAACACACCAAGGCCGGAGAGGTGGCCGTAGAGATGGTTTTGCGTCACGGACTTATAGAGGGCGTGGAACTTAAGGGTGACTTTTTCGTCTTGGAAGACTATGCCCAAGAGTTGGGCAAGCGTCTTGATGGTGTAACCTTTGACCGAGAGCATATAGAAGAGGCGCTGAGGTGTTTCGACCTCGACCGTTATATCAAAGACTTAACAACTGACAACCTTATAGAGATAATATTTACAGAAACTAATTAATAACAAAACCTTATGGACAATCTATTGAAAACCTGTCTTTATGACAAACACGTGGCTCTAAAAGCACAAATGAGCCCC
>CAJGDT010000136.1 GCA_904502265.1 uncultured Barnesiella sp.
CTCCGAAAGTTCCTCGCCACGACCAAAGTGTGACTCAAAACGGCGTTGGAGGTCGGCAAGCGAGATAGGCCCTCGATTGTAGATGGTCGTTACAAACCTCACATATCGGTTAATAAGTCCTGCGGTACTCATAGTTTCGGAATTTTAGGTAAAGTTACGAATCTTTTTTCAAATTCACCACGGATGTATTATGTAATACTGATAAATTGTGTTTGTGTGGTGGCTCGTCGCAAAAAAAAGAGGAGTCAATTGCTCAACTCCCCAATGTGTGCGCTCGGTGGTTATCCCACAATCTCCTCGGCTAACTCATTGAAACACTTTTCAACAAGTATATCCCAAAGATTTGAGCTATGGCACGCGTCGGCCGGAATAAAACCTTTGTATCGCTCTAAGAATTCGGGTGTGTACAATTCCTCGCCATACCAATGATTGATGATGCGCTCCCAATCCCACTTATCGGCGAACTTATCCAGCAGAGCGAACGATAGTTTTAGATTATAGTTGTTCGACAGCTCGTGCCAATCCCATTTGTCGGCAAACTGCTCAATAATTTTCAGCGTGAGCAACTTCTCGGGAGCGCAGGATGATAGCACTTTCCAGTTGATATAAATCTTGAACTTTTCGAGAATAGATGCCGTCCACAGCATTTCGGTATTTGCCGACAGCTCCTCCCAGTCAATATCGTTATAATACTTTGTGAGCAACTCCTCGCTCCACATAAACTCGCGCGACAATTGTTTCCATGCCTCTTTGTTTAACTCGTGCGACACAATAGCATCGCCAAATGTTCTTACGATTACCATAATACAAAATGTTTTTATTGTGTTAATGATAGGTTGATTCTTCGTATACATCGTGCAAAAATCGCTCGGTATGTTCGGCATTATTGCGAGGGTCGTAGCGGTAAGGTGTAATTTCCCAGTCGCTGTCTAAATGACGTGCCGAATGTATTCCGCTTAACACCCTCTCGACAGCCATTTCGTACTCAAAAATATAGTAGCAGCGGGCTACGATAAATGCCTCTCGACTCATACCCTTCGGACAGCGTGCAATATCTTTATACAGATATTCGCGGAACTCCTCGTAGCTCTCAAACGCCATTTCGTAAGAACTTTCCGGCTCAAACCAAAATCGCAGTGCCGGGCCATGATATTGTTCAATCAGTCTTTGTTTGCTTGTCATCATATTTTTTGTTTTTCGACTGCAAAGTTGAGAAATCACTCTGCCACATCACGTCAGAGTGAAAATATTTTTACACTGACAACCTTTGGCATTCTCAATTCTTATCTTTGCGAAAAAAATTATGAGACGCGAACCATACACCCGAGCAACCGATGTGTTGTATCGACTTACCACAATCTACTATTCATGTAAGTCAGAGGCACGCTACCCACGTTTTGAAGTGCGACGAGGGGTATCGGGCTACTTTCACTCGTTGGAGGATGCTGAGAGGCGTATCGGTAAGTATGTAAAGGATGAGGCGCAAGTGAAATCGTCAGGTGGATGCTGTAAAGACTATTATGGCTTTGTGATTGACGAGATACCGTTCGATTGGAATCTTACGGGCGATGCGCAACATACACGCGTCTACCTGGAAGATGGAACATTTCTGCACGAAACAAAGGTGTCGGCGCTACACAATAAGGATTGGGGTGGTGCGCTCGAACCATTCGATGGACGGCCTGGAGAGGAGTGCTGTTTCGAAGTTGGTGACTTGGTTGAAGTGCTGTCGGGCGATACGGTATCGCTGGAGATTGTATATAGTGAGCCACCAACTCCGGCACAAGCCAAGGAGATTTGTCGAAGAGCCCGCGAGGAGTTTCAAAAGTATGGCAATGACATCACAGATGATGAGCCGAACGAGGTAATCGATTATGCACTCAATATGACGGATGACTCCTACATTACACTCGATGGCGACGAAGGGTATATGCCCAACCACTCGCACCCCTACGTCACCCAACTCTTCCCCGTCCGGCGAAAAGTACCCTATCTATTGCGAAAACAATTGGAGCAAGGGTTGGAAAATGCCCTAAAAGAGAATATGACCGACCGGTATTAGTTGTTAATTAGATATTTTACACGTAATTTTGCCAAAAACATCCTGGATTATGAATCAAGATTATAGCTATGCCATAAGTGTCCTGCAAGATATGGGATATACAGAAACAGAGGCGTCGGAAATTGTCGGAAAAATACAACAGGGAGGTTATGCATTCCCTTATAAAAAAGCAATGTCTGTGAATGAGTCGAAGTGCGATGAATGGATGCGCGACAACTGTACGGGGATAGATATACCCGTACTATGGACTCCCCAACAGGATAAAAGTTCTGATACCATTGTCTTGCTGGCGCAAGACCCCTTGCGCGATAATGATTATTGGGATTACTCTACCAAGGTGTTGCAACACGATAGGCATGTTATTGTGGGTACACCCTATGCCTTGCATATATCTTATGAAACTAAGCGGACATTGGTAGGGGCAAAGAAGAAGGCCAAACGCTATAATGTTGGGGTATATAGAGCTATTATAGAGAAATTGTGTGAGCGGGGATATAATGTGTACTGCACAGATATATTCAAATATTATATGCGAGAAACTCCCTGCAATGAGGTTGCAGCCTCCGATGTTGAACTTTTTGTCAATGAGTGTAAGCGCGTTAATCCTATTAAAATTGTTGCCATGGGAAAGAAAGCACAACGAGCTGTGGCCGAATTACATATAGAGCCAGACAAGATTGTCTCGGTACCGCACCCCAAGGCTCGACCACAACGCACAACGGAGCTGATTGTTAATGATATAATTGAGAAGTTGTAGCTTCGCATGGGGATGGGTAGTTGTCTTAGCCGGACTATATCATACACCTTATTGAATGTAAATATAGATAAACATCAGCCATTGCGCTCGGGGTGGGTGCAATGGCTGATGTCGTAGAATTATTGTTGGAGCGTTGTTCTATTTCTTGTGATGGGTGTCGTGGGTGTGGTGTTTGTTGTCGTTGTGGTGCATGGTGTGGTTGCTGTGATGGTGGTTGGTGTCGCTCTTTTTCCATAGGCGGAAGTGGTGAGGATGCTCGGGGTGTTGCTTGTTTTTGTCGAGCAGTATCACAGTGGTGTCGGTCTCAACGTATAGGTACACCGAGTCGGTCGATCCGCTATCGGGCGCAAGGGCATATACCTTGGTATTGTGGTGGCCGGGTATGCCCCAATGGGTCTTTTTCTTACCTCGACTCTTGTGTTGCGCCTTGATGGTGTCGGCTTCGATATAGGTTGTTGTCATGGTATATGTGCCATTGACGCTGTCGAGTTGCTCGCTTATTACCACCAAGTAGTGTGCGGGAGGCATGTCGCCATGTGCTTTGATGTTGCCTTCGTAGGCATACACGTTCATGATACCGCTTGAGTCGGCTGCCTCGATGTATGCGCCATCGTCGACGGTTGTATAGTTGGCACGATTGCCGTTGCAAGCTGTCAGTAGAGTCGCAGCCGCGCAAATGAGAATTGTCTTTTTCATCGCTTAGTGTTTAATGGGTTTTACATGCCTTACAACAAGCGATGTGGGTATAATGTTCGATAATTTTGTATTATTGAACTTGATAATTGCTGAATGGCTTGCTTATCACCTCGCCTTTGTCGTTGATGAGGCGGAAGCGTTGGGCCTCGTTTTGCATAACGATGCAGTGGGGCGTGATAGAGGGCTTGATTACACCGGGTAGGTGCTCGAAGGGTATGACTACGTCACCTCGACTGTTGATGCAGCCCCAATTGTGGTGGCGGTCTTCGGCGGCAAAGAGTCCGCCTTCGCCTAAGTAGAGGTTGAGGTACTGTGCCGGAACTACAATTTCGCCTCGTTTGTTTATGATACCATAGTACATGCCGTCGCTATATATGCAATGTCCGGCCTTGAAGGTGTAGGGTATGGTGGCGGGATTGTTAGGGAGGCACATGTGCATGTGCTCTTGGGGTTGTATAGCTATGCGACCATGTGTGTCGAGGAAGGCTATCTCATGACGGATGTTGATAATGGGTAACAATCCGTCGGAGTATTCGGTAGCAAGAGGTTGCCACTCGTTGCCAAAGGTGTAGAGGATGTTGCCCTTAGGGTCGATGACCGATACCGAGGGGATGCCCTTGATAATCTCCTCGACAAGTGCCACGCCACACACAAAGTTGGTGGCAAGCGAGTAGCGTGCCGGTATGGCTATACGACCACGGGTATCGACGTAACCCATGCGAGGGGTGATGCTGTCGGTTATAAAGGGAGCAAGTCCGCTGGCAAAGTATCCTATATCTATCATGTTGTCGGGCAGTGTAGCCACGGTGTTGCCTTGAATATCGATAATGGATATAGTGTTGTCGTTCACGCACAATACGGGGGTGTAGTCGCTAAACAAGAAGGGCTTGGCCATTAGGTAGCTGTGCTCGTTGATGCGTCGAGTCTTCTCGGTAGCGGTGTAAAAGGAGTATAGTCCATCCTCCTCTTGAACAAGGAATACCCCGCGGGTGGATGTGCTGGGTGGGTTCGTGAAGCGACCATCGATAAGGGGTGTGCCGTTGGGCGACATCATACCCCACAAAGCACTCTTCTCGGTGCGGTAAGGAAAATACTCGATAGTGTACTCTTGGTGTTGACACGATGTAATCATGACAGCCAATATACAGGCTGTGACGAGGTGATATAATAGTCTCTTCATAAGGAGCATGTTGTGGTTTGTTGTGGGCAAATGTAATACAAATAATATCTGCTCGGTCGCAAAAAAGCGTTATTTAACTTCTTTATCTCAATTTTTAATTTTAATTTTGGGTCAAACTTTGAGAAACATCGCTTCGAAGGATAATAATTCTAAATTAACACTATATTATGGAAAAAGCTAAAGTCTACTTTACCAACATGCGCACCACACCGCAATGTAACCTCATCGACAAGATGGAGCGCGTGGCGCGTCGTGCCGGCATTGCCGATATCGACTTCCAAAACAAGTTTGCAGCTATTA
>CAJGDT010000137.1 GCA_904502265.1 uncultured Barnesiella sp.
GAGAGCCTCGGGTGAACCTTTGTAGATACGGCCTGCCTTAGTAAAGTCAGTAGTGATCAACTTTTCACCGTTTTCGTCAGCCTCAGTATACCAGAGAGCTTCACCATTGATGGGGTTAACACCGGCATAGTCATAGAGGTAGAATTGGTACATTTGTTGACCTTGAACTACGCGGAGACCTGAACCTGCTGAGAGGTATTCATTTTGGTCGAGATCAAGGATCTTAGAACGGTTCATAGAGAAGTTCACACCGAATGTCCATTGCAACTCGTTGGTGTTGATGATATCAACGTCCAATTGAGCCTCGAAACCTTGGTTCCAGAGTGAACCTACGTTCTTAGTCATTGAGCTGAAACCGGTAGTCAAAGGAATACGAGATGCCATCAACATATCTTCGGTAGTACGGTGGTAGTACTCCAACGAACCTGAGAGTCGATCCCAGAAACGGAAGTCAACACCGACGTTGTGAGCCAAGTTAGTTTCCCAAGTCAAGTCGGGGTTAGGCAATTGGCCGGGAGCCCATCCCATGATACCGTTGTAACGACCTGTACCATAGAGAGCATAAGCTGCATAAGCACCGATATTGTTGTTACCGTTCACACCATAGCTGTAACGGAGTTTCAATTGGTTGATCCATTCTACGTCGTTCATGAATGCCTCTTTGTCAATGTTCCAAGAAGCACCTACTGACCAGAACAAACCCCAACGCTTGTTAATACCGAAGAGTGAGCTACCATCGGCACGAACTGAAGCTTGCAAGAAGTATTTTTGACGATAGTTATAGTCAGCTACACCAAAGAAAGAGAGCATCTTATCTTCTGTGAAACCATAACCGATGCTGTGATACTCGGGATCACCGTTATCGGGCCAAGGAAGTTGAGGATTGGTGTTAGCAGTACCCCAGCTTGTAGATTCGCCTTGGAAGTGAGTGTACTCATGACCAACCAATACGCGGAGGAAGTGCTCCTCGTTGAAGTTATCCTCGTACACACCTGTGTTAGAAGTAGTAAATGTGTTGTAACGAACATCACCACCCGAGAGTGCGTTGTCGATGTCGGCATTTTGGAGCACGAAACCGGGACGGAAGATGTAGTTGTGAGTGAAGAGCAACTCCATAGAGTTGTTGGTCTTGAATGTCAATTGCTTGATGGGCTTCCACTCGAGGTACATAGTACCGTTGAATTTGTAGTGCTCATCATACTCCACTTTCTCGTGAGCATATGCCAAGGCATTGTTAGAAGTGAAACCGAGGGGGAGGTTGTAGTTGAAATCAGTACCGTCTTCGTTGTAGATAGGAGCTGTGGGAGGAATAGCGAGACCAGCGAAGAAGGGGTTAGTGTATGACCAACCGTCACCGCTGTTTACAGACTCACCAGTCATGCGGATGTAACCACCATTCACACGAGCACCAAACTTCATCCATTTGTTCAACTCGCTGTCAACGTTTACACGCAAGCGAAGGTTTTGGTAGTCAGAACCGTAAGTGATACCTTGGCTATTGTTGTAAGCAACTGAAGCATAGTAGTTAGTCTTAGCAGTACCACCTTGAGCGTTCACCTCATACTCTTGGATTGAACCTTCGCGAGTAAGGGCTTCCATCCAGTTGTAGAAAGGTTGAGACTTAGTACCGATAGGCATATAATAGCTGTTAGCCTTACCGTTGGGCAATACGAGAGCATCGGGATCAACGCCGGCATTGTAAACAGCATCACGATACCAATCAACATATTGTTGACCGTTCAACACACCGTAGTTGTTGTCGTTGGCAAGAGTAGTGATACCACCGCGTACACGAGCTGTGATGCGAGCTTTACCTTCGTTGTTCTTACCGCTCTTAGTTGTGATAAGGATCACACCGTTAGCAGCGCGAGAACCGTAGATAGAAGCAGCAGCAGCATCCTTCAACACAGTGATAGAAGCGATATCGCTGGGGCTGATAAGAGCGATAGCGTTGGTTGACTCAGCAGCACCACCAGAGATGTTACCACTCATTACGGGAATACCATCGACTACATAGAGGGGAGCAGAACCTGCACCGAGAGAAGATGTACCACGTACACGAATAGTAGTAGCAGCACCGGGCTGACCACTTGTACTAGAAATTTGCACACCGGCCATTTTACCTTCCAACATCTTATCTACAGATGTAGCAGGGATTGAAGCCAACTCGTCACCGCTGATTTGAACAACAGCACCGGTCTTAGCTTCGCGGCTTTGCACACCGTAACCTACAACGATAACCTCATCGAGGGTAGTTGTAGAAGATAGAGTCACTACCATACCGTCACGGGCAAACACTTCAGCTTTCTCCATACCAATGTAAGAGATAACAAGTGTTTTAGAGCCGTCAGGCAACTTGATAGAGAAGCGTCCATCGGCATCAGTAATAGCCGATGAGTTTGTACCCTTAACGAGAACTGATGCACCAAAGATTGGTAGATCGTCGTCGCCAGAGATAACTGTACCTGTTATGGTCTTTTGAGCCATAGCAGACGTTACTCCTACTAACAGGGCACACAAGAACATTGTTAGTTTTCTCATACGTCTGAATTTAATTAAACATTAATATACATTAAAAAATAAAGTAATTCTCTCTATAAAATCCCTCTTTCAAGAGATGGTTTTTCTATCATAAGGTTCGGCTCGGGCGCATTGCCTTTCGCCAACATATATACATCTTATACCCAACACAATAGAACCGCGACCATACAAAACCATTGAAAAAGTTCAAATACTGCCGTATGCCTACTTTTAGTGACTATAAGACAAATACAAAGATAGTAAGAAAAAAGCAAAAAAAAGCACAACGACCACAAAACGAAATATTCTGGTTCAATAAAGTAAGCAAAAGCGGTCGACAAAGAAGAGTTTGCCACCAAGCAGAGTTTCAAGCATTCTACAACACATTGTATATCAACTCGGTATTTCAGC
This sequence comes from uncultured Barnesiella sp., assembly GCA_904502265.1. Classification (GTDB taxonomy): domain Bacteria; phylum Bacteroidota; class Bacteroidia; order Bacteroidales; family Barnesiellaceae_A; genus Barnesiella_A. The sequence continues at coordinate 2,932 of CAJGDT010000137.1, forward strand.
CACACAAGCACCCCTCAACACAACATTGAGATAAAATTTCGCTATGTTAATAAAAGTTAATACGAGATTTGGGGGTTCAACTTTCGCAAATCAATTTCTTAAATGAGACGGTATTTTAACATAAAAACAAATCATTTTAACAAAACGGTCTCAAACAGCCCAAAAACAAGACTCAAAAGCACAAGTTTACCGCAAATTTCACATCACTATGAGAACCACACCATAAATATATAGTCAAAAAACAATTTCTACAGCAATTAATCTAATCATTTTTCCAAATTTAACATAGTATAAAAATCAAAATGACACAATTTGCAAATTACCAACAGACTTAAACAAGAAAAGAGATATATCAAGCACCTTTTTTATGTTTTTTCGCCATCAAAGCGAATAAAAATACCCATTTTTCTCTACCTTTGTGCTTAAATGAGACTGATAATAGACCAAGGCAACACCGCAACCAAGTTGTACATTGCCACAGGGAGCGAAATTATAGAATCGCACACCACCGAGAACGAAGAAATGCTCGAATATGTACGCAATCGTATTGCCAACGATACGTTCGAAGCCGCCATATACAGTTCGGTGCGACGCGAGTACGACAAACGACTCATCAACGTAATGAGTCGCAAGATTCCTCACATAGTGTGCATGGGAAATACTACCCACCTACCTATCGGGATAGAGTACCGTACCCCCGACACATTGGGGCACGACCGCATTGCTGCTGCAGTGGGCGCATGGACACAGCAGCCCAATCGCCCTCTACTGGTGGTAGATGCCGGTACGGCTATTACCTACGACCTTGTATCGAGCAAGGGCAAGTTTATGGGTGGCAATATCGCAGCCGGCATAGGAATGCGACTACGCGCCTTGCACGAACACACCGGCCGCCTACCCCTCGTAAACAGCAATGGCGAGCTACCCATGTTGGGATATGACACCGAAACTGCCATTCGTGCCGGCGCACTGCAGGGTGCTGCTTACGAATTGGAGGGCTATATAACAGCATGTGAGGCACAAAATCCGGGCCTTTTGGTTTTCTTAACGGGTGGAGACGCTGAGCGCTTGTCTACAATAATAAAAAGAACTATCTTTGTGGACCGAAATTTAGTACCCAAAGGTTTAAATAGAATTTTAGAATACAATGTCAAACTATAGACTAATTCTTGCTGCATTGCTATGCGCCATAATCATGCCGGCAATGGCACAAACTCCCTACTCTCAGTACGGATACGGAACAATCGACAATATTGCTACCGGTAACCAACGCGCTATGGGTAGTACCGGCATAGGTATACGCAACAACACACAAGTAAACATGATGAACCCCGCATCGTACACTGCATGCGACTCACTTACGTTCATGTTCGACTTTTCAGTAGATTACAAAGCAAGTTGGTACAACGAGGCCGGCGCACAGGCTCAAGGCCAGAGCGGAGGTCTTAACTATATCGCTATGCAATTTCTATTGGGCAAAAATGTAGGCGCCAGCATAGGACTTACACCTATCTCGCACGTACAATATTTATATGGCAACACTATAGCCAATGGCAGCTACACTCGCGTAGGTGAAGGCGGCTTATCGCAACTCTACGGCGGAGTAGCTTACCAACCCTTTAAATGGGTATCTTTAGGCGTTAACGTCGGTTATATGTTTGGTCGCGTACAAAACTACGTACAAGTAGCAACCAACGCCACCACCGGCATATACTACAAAACTTTGATGGTAAACGACATTCGCTTCCAAGCCGGTATCCAATTCCCTATCGACTTCGATAGCAAGAACAACATCACAGCCGGTTTTACCTACACATTGGGCAAGCCCACCGAGGGAGAGGCGTTGGCTTATGACACATTCAACGACACTATCACTTTCACGATGAAGGACTACTACTCAATGCCTCACTGTTTTGGCGCAGGATTGAGCTACAACTACGACAAACGACTCACCATAGCAGTAGATGGTAGATATGACATGTGGAAGGATGCCAAGTTTTACAATCCCAACACCACC
>CAJGDT010000138.1 GCA_904502265.1 uncultured Barnesiella sp.
CTATTATTCATGTGTACAACAATACAGCTATCGTAGCTCCTCAAATTGAGAAGTTTGTAGCACTCGATACCGATGGTTCATTGGAGTCTATCTCGGCCGTATCGAGCGAGACAGCAAGTGAGTTTATCTTGGCTGACTATAGCGACGATTTTGTAATGGTTGCCGAAGATGGTAGCGAGAGCTATCTTAAAGAGAGTGCTACCACCCTACCCGGATCAGGTATAAAATTGCACAGCAACGACGTATTGCGCATGCACTACGTAGCCAATGCCAATGCTCAGAACAATGTATCGAAAGCCGTAGACCTCCGCCAACAATCACTCAGCATTGTTGCCAAAGATGCCGGTATCGAGCAAATCGACGAAACCGAAGTATCGGGTTCGGGCTGGGAAACAGTAACCACCACTCTCTCCGATCTTAATTTCACTATCGCATTCTGGATTAAAATAAGCAATATAGACTACAAGGCTTGGTTGCTGAGCATACGCAACGACAAAGACCCCTGGCCCAATAGCTTGTGGGGATGGTTGTGGAACGAGTTAGACCACGAAGGAAAGATGACCGCAATGACCATCCGTTCGGCCAACGACGATGCCTACATCTATAATTATAGCGAAAATGGCAACCCCAACTTCCAATTCGAAAAGGATGTATGGTACCACCTTGCCTACGTATTCAAACAGAAAAAAATATACGAGATAGACTACTACGGTGAGTACTTCGATGCCCAAAACGAGTATACCCTCTACGTAAACGGTGTACCCCTTGCAACCACCACTACCAGCGAGCCCAAGAATATTGGTTGGTGCGACTTCGACTCCAATGCTACCATTGCATTGGGCGGTATAGCCGGTAAAGGCCGATTTGCCGGTTTCGATGGCGTGGTTGACAACTTCCAACTATACAACATTGCGCTCGATGAGGAGGGTGTCATCAAGTCGATGGGACAATTTGAAGACCCCAACAAAGTAGATGGCCTTGTTGGTTTCTGGGACTTTGAAGATGTCTATAACAATGGCTATGCCAACGGTGTAAGCACCTATCCCAATGCTCGCCTGCAACACTATTATATCTCATCATTGGGCAATAGTGTAATACCCGAGTTGCACGAGACTGCCGGTTATCTTGGTTTTACAAACTACGATGGTTACACACTCACCCCCGAGGCTACCTATGGCATCAATGGTGGTGTAACATCGACAATCGTAACCGATAACAACCAACACAGTGATACCGAGATAGAAGGCGACAACACAACTACACAAGCATCGGCTACCATTGCCGATGGAGACAAAATATATGGATATGCCGACCTCACCTTCCCCGACCCGGGCATGAACACTTACAAAATCTACACCGTAAAACTTCAGCTCGACAACATCGTGGGTCAAGACGAGGCAGAATATAAATATATATATGTAGTCAACATCGACGGACGCATACAAGCCAACATCGTAGGAACAGAGGCTGACAATTACATACGTAACATCTACCCCAACCCCTTCGATGACCACTTCTACGTACAAGCCGACAAAGCCGGTGCATACGACATTACCCTGCTCGACATCGGTGGACACGAGGTAATGCACGCGCAAGCCAACCTCCAGGCCGGTGAAACCATAGAACTGAAGGCCAACGTGCACCCCGGTGTATACATCGCCATCGTAACCTGTGGCAACGAAGTAGTAGCCTCGTCGAAGTTGGTCAAAAAGTAATATTCACGCAATAGGGTTGTTACCCATCACACCCTATTGCAATAACACACACATAAACAAGGTCGATATGAGTGAAAACTATAAAGAGAGTCTCGACAATATCGTAAAGCGCATTATAAAGTACGAGCAAATACTCATTGTGGGCAGTGAAGTGATACGCCAAGAAGGCGATCACAATACCATTGTCAACAACTTCCTGTCGCAACGATTTATGGAAGATTATGGTGGCAGCAACGAAGACCGCTATCTCGACTATCCTAAGATTATACAAGAGCATAGCGATGAGTTTGCCGCATCAAAACTCAACCCCGAAATGCGACAGCTACTCGAAACCGGCTGTTTCCGTCTTGTGCTCACCACTACATTCGACCCTGTTTTAGAAAATGCCTTGCGCGAGATATGGCAAAAGCGCAACTTAGAATTGCGTGTGCGCAACATCTGGGAAGAGGGAGTCAAGGGAGATATCGATGTCGCCGAGACCTCCTTACGCTTCAACCCGGCAACAATGCAGCCCACACTTTTCTACCTCTTTGGCAATGCCAAGGGAGGAGCCATCAATGGCGATGGGCAAAAGAAGTTTATTCTCGACGACAACGACCGCATCGAGGTTATCACGCGCTGGATTAAGACTCCGCCCAAAAATCTCGTCAACTTTATTCGCAGCCGTCGCATCTTGTCTTTGGGATGCAAACTCGATGATTGGTTATTCCGATTTTTCTGGGTATCGCTCATTGGCGACATCAAGAAACTGCGACAAAATGGCGAGGTGGCAGTAACACTCGACGACGAAGACAAAGAGGAGAAGCGCTTGCACAACTATCTCGAAAAGAAAATCAGACTTTTTGTTGCGCCCGATGCAAGAAAGTTCTTGTGCGAACTCAATGCCCGATTCAACAACAAAGAGATACGCGACGCACTCGTCAAGGAGTTGCGCCGTTCTCATGGTGTATTCATTTCATACCGTCGAGAGAGTGAAGTGGATGCAAGTCGTCTATTCACACGTCTCACAACCGACGGCTTCAATGTATGGCTCGACACCGAGCGTTTGGAGGGTGGTGACGACTATCGCGATATGATATTCAAGGCCATGGATAGCAGTCGCATTATCATCATCCTCATCGACAGCGAGTTAATTCAAGCACAACACACCAATCTTGAGGCCGAGCAAAAACGCTTCTACTACAACAAAGAGTGGAATCATGCCCATGAACTTGTGCTCAACAAAGGCAACGAAGCCCCCTGCATACTACCCGTTACCCTACATGGCTGTAAGAGCGATAGTCGCTTAGGCATTCTACCCCCCTACATCGAGAGTGCTCACATGCTCGATGCCGACGCCGAATATAACCGCATATATCAGAAGATAGACGAAATACTCAACAAGTAACACTATAACAATGAGCGAGCAACTATATAAAAGCCCGTGGAAAGGTCTGTTCTCATACACCGAGGCCGACAAGGACTCTTTCTTTGGCCGTGGCGAAGCTACCGAACTTCTCTACACACTCACCCACTACAACACCCTCGTTACATTATATGGCAAAAGTGGTATAGGTAAGACATCACTACTACAAGCCGGCTTGTTTCCCATCATGCGCGAAGATGGATACACCCCGGTATCGGTGCGTTTCAAGGAGTTTCTGCAAGAGAAAGAAAATCACGACACCCCATTATTGGCACACCTTGTCAAGAAGATTTCCGAAGCCTGTGGTATAGAGCTCACACCCCCCGACGACGCTCATCAAGAGTCGGCACTATGGCGTTTTATATACAGTACACCCCTCGAGAGCGAGCACCACATTAAGCCACTCATTGTACTCGACCAGTTTGAGGAAACACTCATAGGCAATCGAGAGGCTGCCGAGTTGTTACTACGACAAATCAATGCTCTTGTCGACGATACTCGCATCATGCCTGCAAACTTCTATGCCGACAACACCTTCAAGATGGTTATTGTCATTCGCGAAGACGACCTCTTCCGCCTCGAAGACAGCATAGACCGCCATGCCCTCACACTACTCAAAGAAAATCGCTTCCGCCTGGGACAACTCAGCGACGACGATGCTCGTTGCATCATTCTCGACGGAGGTAAAGAGATTTTCGACGAAAACAACAAAGAGCGCATTGCCAACAAAATCATTGAGCGAGTAAAAGAGAACGACGAGAACCGAGAACTCAGTTCGGCCATCCTATCGCTCATGTGCGACCAACTCTACAAGCAGTACGGCACAGCGGGCAATCGTATCACCCTGCAACAAGCCGACAAATTCGGTCACAACGAGTTGGAGAAGTTCTACATAGAAGCTACTCAGGAATTTACAACCGAGCAACGACAAGCCTTCGAGCAACGCCTCATCACCAAGAACGGCCGTCGCAAAATGGCTAACTATGAGGAGCTAAACGAACTTCTTTATGGAAAAATAGCACATCTCATAGGCGGACAAACAGGTATTCTATACCAACCCGACAAAAAGAATATCGAGCTCATTCACGACCTCCTGGCCAAAGTCATCTTCGAATCAAAACAAAAACGCGAAGCCGAAGAGGCACGTATAAAAGAAGTTGCAAAGAATGCCCGTCGCCGTAAATATATATACACAATAATCTCTATGCTCAGTTGCCTGATTGTACTTTTGGCATTTACCATCTGGGCATTTTGGTCGGTAAGCCCCCGGATATTAAACGGTGCTATTCACGACACGACCATTGGCTCAAAGACCTCATTACGCACGCTTAAGGTACCATCGGGCGAATTGCATCTGCACGAGAATGTTATAGTAGAAGATGGCGCTTTCAACCGTTCACATCAAATACACACCCTACGCATAGGCAACAACAATATAATTGGCAACGCCTTTGCCGGGTGCGATAGTCTACATATCATTCTCGATGGTGGATACAATGCTGTAATAGGCTTGTGGGAGTACACTGATATCGACACTGTAACAATTACACCCAATTACCGCCCTTATTCTATAGCATCATGGCGCGATGCATTCACTGCATCCCATACTATTTATTTCAATGTTTCTCGCAAAAACCCCTATGTGATAAAACTCAGTGATGATGTGGTAATTGCCAAAGATAAGTCACAAGAGAGTTGGCAACTGTTCCATGCCGTTGTAAGAGGTAATTCGGTCGTACCAAGCATAATACTGCTGCCCGATACGATCTCGCTTGACGACACTTCTTTGGCACAACTGCAAGGACGAGGTTATGTCATTAAGC
>CAJGDT010000139.1 GCA_904502265.1 uncultured Barnesiella sp.
CGCTATGTTGCCTCGCACGAGATAGGTCACACCATAGGTCTTATGCACAATATGGGTGCAAGCTACTCGTTCCCCATCGATTCGCTTCGCAGCCCCTCGTTTACCCAGAAATATGGTACTACCCCCAGCATCATGGACTATGCACGCAACAACTTTATAGCACAACCGGGTGACTGGGAACGCGGAGTGCGCTTGACACCTCCCATACTGGGCGTTCACGACATCTTTGCAGTGGAATGGGGCTATCGTTACTACCCCGATGCTCAAACACCCCAAGACGAACGTCCCTACTTGACTGCGCTTATCAACTCAAAGAATGGCGACCCCATGTTTGAATTTGGTGCACAACAATACCCCACTACCATCGATCCCACCGACCAAACCGAGGACCTTGGCAACGACCACTTGCGTGCCGGTGACTACGCTATCAGCAACCTTCGCATCATAACAGCCAACATGCTCGAATGGCTCAAAGAGGAGGGCGAAGATTATAGCGACATGCAAACAACCTACAACGCCATCCTATCACAATATCGCCGTCACATAGGTCACGTAGTACCCTACATCGGTGGTATTGAGTACAAAGAGGTACGCCAAGGCGACAATCTCATGCCCTATCGCTACATTGACAAGAAACAACAAAAGGCCGCATTGGACTGGCTCATGGCACAGGCACGCAGCTATCGCGAATGGCTTACACCCGACTCACTGCTGTTGCAAATGGGTCTTCCCATCAACGCAGCCAAGCAGTTGCACACCTCAATGTTCGGTCGTTTGCTTAGCAATGACGTACTCTATCGCATCTATGAAGGTGGCGAACTATCACCCTCGACACACTACACCGTTAATCAATACCTCAACGACCTTGTAAACACCGTATTCCGCGACACTCGTTTGGGCAAATCTCTCAACCGCGTGGAGCAAGATATGCAACGTGCTGTTGTGCAAGAGTTGATATATCGCTACACTCCTGCTATGAACAAAGAGAAGAAGAGTGCTCTTGCCGAGGAGTATGACCAACTCTTTGAACAAGCTCCCTCAATGCCTTGCAGCCACTATGCATGCCAACACGACGAAGAGGCAGAGGCCGACAGCTTTACCCGCATGACCTATACCACTACAGCTTTCAACAAATTTGAGGCTGCACCCTACATGCTGGGCTCGCTCAAGAAGATTCAAACCCTCTACCAACAAGCCCGCGCGAATACAACCGATAGCGAAACACGCAACTTCTACGACTATCAGTTGCTACTTATCAAGCAAGCACTGGAGGTAAAATAATAAGCTGAACATATCGCATATAAGCAATCCGCCCCATGGTCAAGCGACCATGGGGCGGATTATTTATGATATCACCTTTAAGTATTAATTCTTGGCTTTCTCGCGTTCCATTTCTTCAGCAGCTGCTTCGGCAGCCTCTTCGGCCAATTCATGTTCGAGTTGTTCGGCTTGCTCTTTCCACTTCTCACGAGCATATTCTTGCAAGTCTGCTACAGTATCTTTTTCATCCACAATTTCTTGACCTATGATAGTCTCAATAATATCTTCCATCGAGACAACTCCCAAAAACATACCATACTCATTGCGCACTTGAGCAATATGCTCTTTACCTTTGAGCATCTCTTCCCACACATCACCCACAGGAGTCTCTTCGTCATACGACAAGATAGGACGACGTATATCGCACAATTCCATATCGAACTTGTCTTCAGCCAAGTTTTCGAGCACGGTTTGCTTAAGAATGTATCCGGTCATGAAGTCGGGTGTTTCGCCATAGATAGGTATACGCGAATAGGTGCGATTCTCCTCATTGGCATAGAACTCACGAAGAGTAGTATTCTCTTGCTCCGCCACCACAACTGTACGAGGAGTCATAATCTCTCCCACTGTAATATTGTCGAGTTTAAAGAGATTTTGGATAATTGCCTTCTCTTGCGACTCGAACACACCCTCTTCAGTACCAACGTTTACCATGGCCGAAACCTCCTCACGGCTTACCGACAAGGGTTGCTTCTCGGATGCCACCAATCGAGTGATAAACTCCGACAACCACACAAGGGGGTACATGAGGATAATCATCACACGAATAACAGGCGCGGCACTCATGGCCAACGAACGCCAGTAATACGAACCGATGGTCTTGGGGATAATCTCCGACAACACCAAAATGAGGATGGTGAGTATGGCCGAAATGACACCGACAGGAACATTTTCAAACACTTTAGCCGCCTCGGCTCCTACACCGGCAGCACCCACGGTGTGGGCAATTGTATTGAATGAAAGAATTGCCGACAATGCGCGGTCGGGGTCTTTCTTGAAGTTCATCAACAACGATGCATTGGCTGCACCTTCTTGCTCCTTCATCGCTATAAATGATATAGGGGTCGAGAGCAATACTGCTTCAAGTACCGAACAGACAAAGGACACGGTAAGTGCCAAAAGTAAATAAAAAACTAATAGTCCCATAAAGGTAATATACTGAATATATTATGTTTAAGTTATGATTAATTGTAATAAAAAGAATAGAACATAACGCAATCGCACCTATATACGATTGGCTACACTACTATAATCGGAATACAAAAAAGTGGGGTTGCAATTCGACAAGAGCCACTTCTCGCAAAGTGACCTCAGGATATGTAGAGAAAAGAGTGCACATACGGCATAAATCCGTATCCGCGTCTACATCTTCGTTCATACTATGTTCGTTTGTTTCCATATTGTTGGCGCAAAGATATACATTTTACCTTATGCTCACAAAATATTATCAAGAATTTTATAAAGATTAAGCTATCAGAATGCTCAATTACACAAGTCATCCTCATAAGCAAACAAGCAATGACATACAAATGCAAGAAATCACATCATTATTGAATAATAAATCTCTTTGTAAGAGAAATATGCAGAATGCATACATTTGAAAATCTGCAAATTAATGGTTTTTATACAAAAAAAATACCAAGCTGTTTAGTTTTATACATGATAAAAAATACATCAATGACTAAATTTTTAACATCTTATATCATGATTTATTGCACAATTATATATATATTTGCGCAATAAGACATTCTCTTACAAAGAGAATTTTTAACAACGAGCTTAATTTTAAGCATCAATACTTTATAGCACAAGTGCTTATACTATATATTTAGATACTGTCAACATTCTAAAGGTTGTGAAATACAACAGAAAATTACGGGTATGAAAAGAGATTTAATGTTTGCAACGCTTGCCACTATTGCGATAATGATGGCAACTTCTTGTACAAATGACGACAATGTCATTCGCCCGGGTGATGATGCCCAAGTAACATTTTCACTTGGAATTGAAAACGCCATAACGACCCGAGCTATCAGCGATGGTTCGAGCATAAATCAATTGCACTATGCCATATTCAGTGAAGGGAAATTACTAATAAGCAGCAAAGACAAGGACGTACAATTCCCCTTCACAACATCAATACCCTTGGTAAAGGGCGAGGAATATACAGCAGTATTCTGGGCACAAAATAAGGAGTGCCAGGCATATACTATATCGGACGACATGCAATCTATTACAGTAGATTATACCAATGCACTCAATAACGATGAAACTCGCGATGCATTTTTCCGTTCAGAAACTTTCACCGTAACAGACAACACCGTTATCAATATCGTGCTAAAGCGACCCTTTGCACAGTTGAATGTAGGTATTCCAGAAGAGACATGGAATCTAGCCGAACACCTTGGTGTAAAGTTCTCAACCTCGGAGGTGGAAATCAAGCAAGCTGCAGGTACACTCAACTTGATTGATGGTTCAATTTCAGATCTCAAGGATATAAAATTTGCAGCCAACGATATACCTGCCGAACCGTTAAAGGTTGACATAAACTGCGATGGCACAGATGAATCGTACAAATACTTGTCGATGTGCTATTTCTTGGCTCCTTCTACTCCCGATGACCCCGATGCTCACAATCTAAAGGATGGAGCTGCAAAAACATTATTGGATGACATTAAGTTCGTATTCCGTGCAGACAATGGCTCTTCTGAAATCACCTTAGGCAGCATCACAAATGTTCCCGTACAACGCAACCACCGCACCAATATTATCAGCCACAATATTCTCACCGGCAATATTATCATGAACATATCTCTCGATCCGCTTTACGATGGTGAACACAACGGTGATGAAGAGTATGTATGGGATAGCTACGAAGGCATGTACACCGAAGAGGCTTTGGCCGGTAAGTTGATAGAGATTGACAAAAATTGGCACATCAGAAACGGCTGCATCCTTGAGCCCATGCCCGAGAACTGGAAAGCCACAAGTTCGCCTCTATACGAAAAATCATACACCATCGATGGCAAAGGTAATACAATAACCTTCGAACCCTACAATCGATATTTCGTGGCAAAAAACGCCTTTGCAGCAGCCGATAGCAAATTGGTTACCGTGAAGAACCTCACATTCGCAGGTGAACATTATGGCGTATTTGGTGGTGTATATGGCGGTGTATCAGGCCGAAACGCATACAATACTCTATTGGAGAATGTAAAGATTATAGACAATGGTATATATTGCTATAATGGTGCCGGAAGTATTCCCATGTCGGCATTCTCAAATCTTGAAACAGCCACACTAAACAACTGTACAATAAAAGGTACTTATTGGGTGGGAGAAAAGGACGCAAATGCTAATGCACAAAATTGTTACGACGTTTTTGGAATTTACGACATATTTGTGCCTAATAACAAAATGACCACATTAAACAACAGTACTATTGGCAGTATAAATGTACATAACAATGCTTACCTAACTATTACAGGGACATCTAATATTGATAAAATAGATGCACTCGCTCTTGTAAGTGGAACTATAACAATAGACGAAGGAGCGAAGGTTACATTACTGAATGTAAACGAATACTCTCCTTCGTATGCTCCAACTATCACCATTAAGAC
>CAJGDT010000140.1 GCA_904502265.1 uncultured Barnesiella sp.
TCTTTGTTGGGTGCGAAACGCTATGTGGTTTCGAGGTTGCGTATCACTCTTTGCACCGATACGCCTGGTGCTTGTGTTGGGTGGGAGGAAATCACATAGTGCAAGATATGCCTTGCACTATGTGATAGGTATAAAAATTATTGAAGAGTTACATTTTGGTTAACAATTCTCCAAGAGAGAACGTTGATGCGTGCTGCAACATATGAGCTTGTTTCAGAAGGTTCTGTAGGCTCAGTAACATCGATGGTGGGATCGTAAACGGGAGTACCCAAGCCGCTGATGCCTTCTACTGTGATTACATAGCTGTGGTTACGAACTACGCCATAGTTTGTGATGCTGTTATTTCCGAGGTGCTCGATGTCAACCATATAATATGACATACCATTCCATACTTGTGCACCTTCGAGTGTGGCAAGGTATTCATTCATCTCTACATCTGTTTTTTGAGTATAGGTTTTACCTGCATCATCGGTATAATACCAATCTCTTGTTTCTCCTTGTGTAGAGAGAATGTATTTTACAGTGTAACTATCTTTACCAGAATTGCCGGCTGCTACAAGATCAATGTCACTAGCTTCGATGCTCTTATAAGTAGTTTCATCTGCTTTATAGAAGTAGTTGTCTGCCAATGCATTAGCAATAACAGTTTTGAGGTCATCAAGTAAATACATATCTGAGTAAAGACGAGCTATTTGTGCTTTTTGAGTACATGCTTCATCTGTATATAATTCAGTTGCAATAACTACTTGAGTGCGTTTGCTATCATTAATATTTTCCAAGCAATAGTCAAATTTACCAACCTCATTTGAAAGTGACTCGTATGTGAAATTAGTAGCATAATTACCTGTAGCAGTTTGTGCCCAGTAAGAACGGTAGTAGGGTTCGTCGTTCCAAGTAAAACCAAGTGTTCCGTTTTGCCATGTAGCATCAATATGTTTTACGAGATATGATTTATCAATAGTAGTATTAAGATCCCAACCTACTACTTTAGCATAAATATCTGTGCTTCCTACAGCGTCCTCTTTTGCTAAGAATGGGTTTGTTCCACTTTTTGTATTTACGGTTACTTTAGCAGCAACACGCTCTACATATATTTCAACAGGTGCAGCTTCTGCAGCAATAGCAGATGATGCTATGTTGTCAAGTGTAATAGGAGTAGCTGTAATGACAGTATTGGTGCCTTTTACATAGGCAGAGTTACTCATCAGGAATCCTTTTTTGTTAGTTACAGCAGCTGCATAGTCGGCAAGTGTGTTACTAAGTTCATCCAATGTGAGAGATTTTCCATTGTAATCCCAGTTAAGTACAGCAACCATTTGAGTAGGATAGTTACCCAATTGGTTTTGAATGGTAAGTATCACATTGGTAATAGTCTCTACATTGGGAGCTTCTTCATTACCGCTATCTTTAATATTCTTAACAACATAATTCAATGCAGTTTGGTTACCCAATGTTGTTTCGTTAAGTGCAAATGGCTGCTTGTTTCCATCGAAGAAGAAGAAGTGTGCTGTGGTTACGTTTTGCTCTTCAGCCGTACCATCTTCATAAGTGGCATCATCGGCACGCATAGCGGGATCGAATACGCTGTTTACACTCACTGCAATGTATGAGGTTTCAAGCTCACCACTGCTTACATTGTTGTTAGGATCATTGGTCTTGTCGCAACTTGCAAACAATAGACCGGCCATCATAATGGCTAAAAAACTTCTTGTTTTCATAAAAAATGCATATAGAATAAATTTATAAAATATTTAATTGTATTATTTCAGTTGGTTTATCTGTTCTATGGCGTTCTGTGCCTCGGCTATGCCCAGCTCATGTGCTTGGCGTAGTAACTCGAGAGCCTTGTCGTACTGCTTGAGATGTGCCTCCAATATGCCTCGGGCATAGATGGCCTCGGGTGAGTTGCCGGCTTTGTCGAGGTGGCGTTGTGCTCGAGTCATATCGTTGTGTTGCATCTCCGATATGGCGGCGTTGAGGTTGGCTATCTCGTCGTTGGGGTACATGCGTACGGCGGTTTCAAACACATCGTTCAGCTCGTCGCTCCCCGGCTCGTATATCTGTGCCAAGCGGTAGAACTCGTTGAGGCTGAGTTTCTGCGGACTGTTGGCAAATATGCGCTTTATCTCTTCTATATCATCATATTGACGTATCTCGTAGGCTATCTTATAGTCGGAGTGACGCAGGGCGGGGTAGCAGTTTTCCAACAGGAATTTATACTCCTCGGGGTAGGTCGATTTCAACACCCACTCTTTGGGATCGGGTTCGCGATGGCTGTCGATGATGGCCAGTATCTTGTTGCGGTACTCGAGGTCCGATGCTTCGACATAGGCACGCAATCCGGCCCAATCTTCGGGCTCGTAGTCGGTAGTAATAAAGTCGCCGGCAAAGTGATAGAGGTGTTGTACATACTCCTTGAGGGCTTGTGTACGACCTTTGGCCAGGCGTGTATTGTTGTCGTAGGGACTCTCGGGCGAGGCGTAACCTTTGATAGATAGCGAGGTGATAGTGTTGTCGGGATCGTTTTTAACGGTATCGATTGAGGCAATAATCTTACCCAACTCGGTGCGGTTGTTGCGATAGTCGGGGTAGATAACTGTTTCGCTCACAGGGAAGTCGATAAATGCCGATCCGCTGAGAACGCGCGTTTTCACTTTCTCGGGCAGGGGACGTACATATACATATAGCGGGCTGAATACCAGTTCTTTGTACAAGCCGATGCCTATAGACTCGCGTGCCAGCAATTTGTGACAGCATCCATACTCCTTGCGCTCTACCTTGAGGTAGGCTCCATCCATCCACGCTTGGTAGGGTACTACAACGCTATAGTCTATGGCTCGGGGGGCTTCCGAAGCACGATAGTTGTTGCCCTTATCATCGGCTACCAGCGGGGTGTTGTTGCGAATGTATTGGTAGTAGCGATTGCGACCATAGAGAGCCATAGCCTCGAGCGCAATGCTGTCGGTGGTGCTTACGAGCATAGGGGTGATAACGGTGGCTCGATCGGCCTTGACGCTGAGCGAGTGCAAGTCGATGTCCATCTTTATGGTCATATATTCGCCGCTGCGCTTCATACTGAGGTTGTCTATCGTAACACCGGCAATGTTCTGTGCCACAACGGCTATGTGTAGAAGTAATAGTGCTGCTATTGTTGTAATGATGCGTTTCATATCTTCTGCGATTTGGGTTGTGTGTTAGAATAGATATACCAAGTTGACTGCTGCTTTGGTGGGGCCTACGTAGTGGTGCTCCTTGTTCTCTTCGACCTTGCGACCGCAACCGGCACACTCAAAACGGTCGTAACGGGTGTAGCTGTAACCAATGCCCAGCTCAAGCTCGAGGTTGAAGTGCTTGCCCAAAATGAAGGCATAGCCGTAGGCAATACCTCCACCTACAAACCAGCCTTGAAAACGAGAGTTGGTGAGGCGCGAAAAATCGGTACCCAAGAAATGGATGTTGTTGGGTATGCCTCCTACGTTGTATTGTCCCGAGTGTGCGTGTATGCCCAAGAAATGTCCGGCAAATTTCTCGCAGAACCAATAGCGGGCTTCGGGTTGTACAAACCAATGCTTCCACTTCATGTCGTTGGGCATATTCCAGGCATTGAGATTGCCCGATACATCGAGTGTCCATTGTTGGGTGAGCGCAAATTCCATTCCAAGATTGACGCTGGCGGTTGCATCGTATGCCAAGTTGGTCTTGATGGCTACGTCTTGTGCCTTAACCTCGGAGGTATATAGTATAGCTGCGATGAGCATAAGCAACCAGCAGCCTGTTTTGAGTGTTTTCATTGCGTGATGAATAATTTGTTTAGGTTTTTATCTTACGCATTTATTGGGGCTGTGATTTTTCTCCATTAAATATATGTGTAATGTCGAAAAATAGCCAATTGCAAAATTAGTAAGTTTTAATAAAATTCCAAAAGATATGCTTGTATAAATAAATATTGTTTTAAAAAAATGCATATTATAGCATAATGCTATCAAAATAGGGGGGGGTGGTAACATTCTATTTGGCAATTTGTGTATAAGCATTCCAAATAAATAGAAATGTGTCATGTTATTGCCGTTATGATATTGGATGAGCATTTTTATCGGTAGTTAAATAGTGTTAATTGCGTAGTATAATTCTTTATATATGCCACGGAGCTGTGTTTGGGGTATGTTTCGCTGTATGTGAAGAGTGAATAAGGTTATGGGGTGAGGGTATAAAACCGAAAGAGGCTGCGCCAAAATTTTCATTTTGACACAGCCTCCAACTATTATATTGTAGATAGAAGATTATTTCTTCAACTCTTGAGCCAAACGCTCGGTGAGCATGGGGATAATCTTGTTTACGTCGCCAACGATACCAAGGTCTGATACTTGGAAGATAGGAGCGAACTTATCCTTGTTGATAGCAATGATGAAGTCTGATTCTTCCATACCGGCAAGGTGTTGGATAGCACCAGAGATACCCATTGCGAAGTAGAGGTTGGGACGTACGGTCTTACCTGTTTGACCTACTTGACGGTCGTGAGGCATGATACCTGCGTCGACCATAGCACGTGAGGTAGAAACCTCGGCATCGAGTACGTTAGCGAGATCTTGGAGTTTGTCGAAGTTCTCTTTGTTACCTACACCGCGACCGCCTGATACAAGAATCTTAGCCTCAGTGATGTCAACTTTACCTTTATCCTCTTTAACTGTTTCGATAAGTCTAACTTTGATTTTCGACTCATCAAACTTAGCCTCGAAGTTGATAATCTCGCCTTTGCGAGTAGCGTCGGCCTCTCTCTTTTGCATCACACCGGGACGTACAGTTGACATTTGGGGGCGATGTGTAGAGTTGACGATAGTAGCCATGAGGTTACCACCGAAGGCGGGACGTGTTGACCA
>CAJGDT010000141.1 GCA_904502265.1 uncultured Barnesiella sp.
ACCGATAGCGTCTTGACGGCGATAGCGCTTACCGATAGAGTCTTTCTCATCGTATTGGCAACGATAGTCAAACTTGAGACGGTTGATAATCTCCTCAGCCTTTTCGGGCAGACCATCTTTGCGAACAAGAGGCATCACAGCCACCTTAACAGGTGCAAGAGCTGCAGGAAGGTGCAATACCACGCGCACCTCGCCATTTTCGAGTTGCTCCTCTTGGTAGGCAGCAGCAAGTACGCTGAGGAACATGCGGTCAACACCGATTGAAGTCTCGATTACGTAGGGTGTGTATGACTCCTTCAACTCGGGGTCGAAGTATTGAATTTTCTTGCCTGAGAATTTCTCGTGTTGGCTCAAGTCGAAGTCGGTACGAGAGTGGATACCCTCAACCTCCTTGAAACCAAAAGGCATTTCAAACTCGATATCGGTAGCAGCATTGGCATAGTGAGCCAACTTCTCGTGGTCGTGGTAGCGATACTTGTGGTCACCCAATCCGAGAGCCTTGTGCCAACGGAGTCGGAACTCCTTCCAGTGGTTGAACCAGTTCATCTCCTCACCGGGACGTACAAAGAATTGCATCTCCATTTGTTCAAATTCGCGCATACGGAAAATAAACTGACGAGCAACAATCTCGTTACGGAAGGCCTTACCAATCTGAGCGATACCGAAGGGGATGCGCATGCGACCGGTCTTTTGCACATTGAGGAAGTTGACAAAGATACCTTGTGCAGTCTCAGGGCGAAGGTACACCTTCATAGCACCGTCGGCTGTAGAACCCATGTCGGTAGAGAACATCAAGTTAAATTGACGAACATCGGTCCAGTTCTTAGTACCACTGATGGGGCACACAATCTCTTGGTCGATAATAATCTGACGAAGCTCCTCAAGATTCATATCAGCCATAGCGTTGGCAAAGCGAGCTTGCAAAGCATCACGCTTGGCAGCATTCTCGAGCACGCGAGGGTTGGTTTCGCGGAACATCTTCTCGTCGAAGTTCTCACCGAAACGTTTGCGAGCCTTCTCCACCTCTTTGTCCATCTTCTCTTCGTACTTAGCAATGCAGTCCTCAATAAGCACATCGGCACGATAACGCTTCTTAGAGTCGCGATTATCGATAAGAGGATCATTGAATGCATCGACGTGACCCGAAGCCTTCCAGATAGTAGGGTGCATAAAGACAGCCGAGTCGATACCCACGATGTTGTCGTTGAGCAATGTCATGCTGTCCCACCAGTAACGTTTAATGTTGTTTTTCAACTCAACACCCATTTGACCATAGTCATACACGGCTGCCAAGCCATCATATATTTCACTCGAGGGGAATACAAATCCGTACTCTTTACAATGCGATACGAGTTTCTTGAAAACGTCTTCTTGTGCCATATTTCTTTCTAACTTAAATTTTATCCTATAAATTGCGAGATTGTCACATAGTGACTTCTCAAATTAAACTGCAAAGTAAGTGATTTTTTTCGATTTAATTTGTATTTTTGCAGTGGCTTGTTCGTTTTGATATATAAAAAAAGCAAAAACAACCAATAATGGGCACTCAAAGCGCCCCTCTATCGACCTTGAAAACATAAAATTCAGCACCAATGAGTGACGAAGAAAAAGATATAAACAACATCCTTGATGATAATGAGCTTCAACCCGACAAATTGAACGATGGCTCATCTGCACCCAAGACCTCTATTACCGATGGTGGCGACACCAAGTTGCACCTATCGGGTATGTATCGCAACTGGTTTCTCGAGTATGCCTCATACGTTATACTCGAACGCGCAGTTCCACACCTTGCCGATGGCTTGAAACCGGTGCAACGTCGCATCCTACATGCCATGAAGCAACTCGAGGACGGTCGCTATAACAAGGTGGCCAACGTCATCGGTTCGACCATGGCCTATCACCCTCACGGTGATGCTTCTATTGGCGATGCTTTGGTACAAATGGGTCAAAAGGATTTGCTTATAGACTATCAAGGTAACTGGGGTAACATACTCACCGGCGATAGCGCAGCCGCCCCGCGTTATATCGAGGCTCGTTTGTCAAAGTTTGCCCTTGAAGTTGTATACAGCCCCAAAGTAACAGAGTGGCAACTTTCATACGACGGAAGAAAAAAAGAGCCCGTAACTCTGCCCGTCAAGTTCCCCCTACTTCTCGCTCAAGGCGTAGAAGGTATTGCCGTTGGTCTTTCGTCCAAGATATTACCTCACAACTACAACGAACTGCTCGATGCCGCCATAGCTTATTTGCGTGGCGAGGAGTTCAGGCTATACCCCGACTTCCGCACCGGTGGTTACATAGACGTATCGCGCTACAACGACGGCGAACGCGGTGGCGCTGTAAAGGTACGCGCCAAGATTGACAAGATAGACAACCGCACCCTTGCCATTACCGAGATACCTTATGGCAAAACCACATCGACCCTCATCGAGTCGATACTCAAGGCACAGGAGAAGGGAAAAATCAAGATACGCAAGGTCGACGACAACACTGCCGCACAAGCCGAGATACTTATACACCTGCCTGCCGGCGTCTCGTCCGACAAAACCATTGATGCGCTATATGCCTTTACCGATTGCGAGGTAAGCATTTCGCCCAACTGTTGCGTTATCGACGATAAGAAGCCCCACTTCCTGTCGGTTAGTGAGGTATTGCGTCGCAGTGTCAATCGCACACGCGACCTATTGCGCCAAGAACTCGAAATCAAACTACAAGAGTTGCACGAGGCTCTCATGTTTGCCTCACTCGAAAAGATCTTTATCGAAGAGCGCATCTATAAAGACCGAGAATTTGAGGAGAGCCGTTCGATGGACGAGGCTGTTGCGCACATCGACAAGCGACTCACGCCCTTTAAGTCTCAATTTGTTCGCGAGATTACTAACGATGACATCTTGCGACTGATGGAGATAAAGATGGCACGCATCCTACGCTTCAACTCAGAGAAGGCCGAAAACTACATTGCCGAGAAACTGGAGCAAATTGCCGAAACCCGTCATCACTTGGCTACACTTACCGACTATACTATCGCTTGGTACACTCACCTCAAGGAGACTTACGGCAAGAACTTCCCTCGCATTACCGAGATACGCAACTTCGACACCATCGAAGCTACCAAGGTTGTAGAGGCAACTGAGAAGCTCTACATCAACAAAGAAGATGGCTTCATGGGTACAGGCTTGCAGCGCGACCCCAATGCCGAGTATGTATGCAACTGTTCAAACATCGACGACATTATCATCTTCTACAAAGATGGTCGTTACACCGTCGTGAAAGTTGCCGAGAAACAATTTATCGGCAAGAATATCTTGCACATCGACGTATTCAAGCGCAACGACTCGCGCACCATATATAATGTAATATACATGAATGGCAAGGGCGGTGTACACTACATGAAACGCTTTGCCGTCACCGGCATTACCCGCGACAAGATGTACGACTTGACCCAAGGCAAGCCCGGTTCTCGCGTGAAATGGTTTACCGCGAACTCAAACGGCGAGGCCGAGACTGTGAAGGTTGTACTCGAGAAGACTATTCGCTCCAACAAAGATCACGTAATGGTCGACTTTAGCACATTGGCTATCAAAGGCCGCGCCTCAATGGGTAACATTGTTACCAAAGGCATTGTTCGCTCTATGTCGTTGGCAGCCAAGGGTGGCTCTACTCTCGGCGGACGTGATGTATGGTTCGACCGCGATGTACTCCGCCTTAATTATGATAAGCGAGGCGAATACCTGGGCGAGTTCCACAACAACGACCTGGTATTGGTTGTTCTCGACAATGGAGATTTCTACACCACCAACTTCGATGCAACAAACCACTACGAAGCCAACATACTACTGATAGAAAAATTCGATGCCAATCGTGTGTGGACCGTACTACTCAATGATGCCAATCAACAAGGCCTACCCTATATCAAACGCTTCAAAATCGAAGCTACAGCTCGCAAACAGAACTTCTTAGGCGACAATCCTGCTTCGAAGATGATACTTTACAGTCGCGAGGCATATCCTCGATTTGAGGTAAAATTGGGTGGAGGCGATGCCTTCCGCGAGCCTATCATTATTGATGCCGACGAGTTTATCGCTATCAAGGGCTACACCGCCAAGGGTAAGCGCATCACGCAATACACCATCGACTCGATTGTCGAACTTGAGCCTACACGACAAGAAGAACCCATCGAGGAACAACCCACCGAAACCGAGTTACCACTCGATGGTCAACTAAGTATATTCCCAGCCGAAGAGATTGACTAAAAATGAAACGACTGCTATACATACCCATACTACTCCTATGCTCGATCATGGCATGGGCTCAAGAAAGTGTGTCTGAGCCACAACGCCCGGTCTTTACTTCGGTAGAGTTTGAGGCAGGTGGCAGCCAACTCATTGATACATATCTATCACCCTACAGCTATAGAGGCTGGAACATAGGTCTCAATGTAGAGTTAATGCAAGCCTTGAAACTCGACAATTACAACTGGGTGTGGCAACAACTCATTGGGCTCAACTATGGCTCTACCCGATTGAGCATGTCGGGAGCCGGCCTTACCGTCCACGCAGGTGCCAACTATAGTTTTGCTATGATGCACCGCAGTAACACACCCATCGAGGGACTGCAATTATACTATGGTGGCAACCTATCGCTCATGGGCGAAGCGTTGGAAAACTACCACGGAGGAAACAACCCTTTATCGGTTAAGGCCGACATTTCGTTAGGTTTCACAGGTATGGCAGTGTACAACTTTGCCTTGGGCAAGCTACCCTTTACCGCCCGCTATCAGCTCGCACTACCTATCGTAGGCATTTTTGCACAGCCCGAGTATGCCGAGTCGTACTACGAAGTATGGCTGGGCAACTATGACCACTTC
>CAJGDT010000142.1 GCA_904502265.1 uncultured Barnesiella sp.
CAATATGGTCGTCAAAGGGCCAATGACAAGGAACTTGACTCAATACGTTTTCCTATTCAACACAAACCTTATAGAGCGCAACAAGGAAAAGAAATTACACAAATGTATTATGCCCAAAAAGGTATAATAACAGCCGAAATGGAGTATGTGGCTATTCGCGAGAATGTGATGTGCGAAGCTGCAGGTATTGCAACGCATATTACTCCTGAGTTTGTACGCGACGAAATTGCTGCGGGACGCGCAATTATCCCGGCCAATATCAATCACCCCGAAGCCGAGCCTATGATTATTGGTCGCAATTTTTTGGTTAAAATCAATACTAATATAGGAAATTCGGCGCTATCATCGGGTATAGCCGAAGAAGTTGATAAGGCTGTGTGGAGTTGTCATTGGGGTGGTGATACATTGATGGACTTGTCGACAGGCGATAATATACATGAAACGCGTGAGTGGATTATACGCAACTCTCCCGTTCCTGTGGGTACAGTGCCTATATATCAGGCACTTGAAAAAGTAAATGGTCGTATTGAAGATCTTACATGGGAAATTTATCGCGACACATTGATAGAGCAGTGTGAGCAAGGTGTAGACTATTTTACTATACATGCCGGTGTGTTGCGTGAGCATGCTACACTGGTAAAGAGTCGCCTTACTGGTATTGTGTCGCGCGGAGGATCTATCATGACCAAATGGTGTGTAATACATAATAGCGAGAGTTTTCTCTATACGCACTTCGATGAGATATGTGACATCTTGGCTCAGTATGATGTTGCAGTATCGTTGGGCGATGGTATGCGACCCGGATCTATACATGATGCCAATGATAGAGCACAGTTCCTTGAATTAGAGGTGTTGGGTGAACTTACACAGAAGGCTTGGGCGCACAATGTGCAAGTTATTATCGAAGGACCGGGTCACGTACCTATGCACAAGATAACAGAAAATATGCAACGTCAACTTACAGCATGTCACGAAGCTCCATTCTATACATTAGGCCCTCTTACAACCGATATTGCTCCTGCCTACGATCACATTACATCGGCCATAGGTGCTGCGCAAATAGCGTGGCAAGGTACCGCTATGATATGCTATGTAACACCCAAAGAACACTTAGGATTGCCTAACCGCGAGGATGTGCGCAATGGTGTAATAGCCTATAAAATTGCGGCTCATGCAGCCGATTTGGCAAAAGGACATCCCGGAGCACAATTGCGTGACAATGCTATGGGTAAGGCTCGATATGAATTCCGTTGGAAAGATCAATTTAATCTCTCGTTAGACCCCGATAGAGCTCTCGAATATTTCAAAGTGGGGGGTGAATATGATGGAAATTTCTGCACTATGTGTGGACCTAACTTCTGTGCCATGCGTCTGTCGCAGGATGTTGTAAAGTGTTGCGATAAAGAGAATGAACGCTAATTGAATAGAGTAGTTTAGGTATTGCTCAAAATATCGTTTTGAAGGTCTCTCGTAGTGATTTGCACTGCGAGAGACTTTGTTTATCAATAGAATATAGTATACTTAAATTTCTATAAATTCAGTACTATAATTTGCTTTGTCCGTCTCAATTGATTAATATTGCGATGTGGAAAAAATGCAATGATGAAACGACAATTTACACCCGAAAGGATTACTCAACTTGGCGACAATGAAATATTTGTATTTGGTAGCAATTTGGCGGGCATGCATGCCGGTGGTGCAGCTCGTATAGCTCACCAACTCTTTGGAGCTGAATGGGGAAAAGGTGTAGGATTGCAAGGTGCATCATATGCTATACCCACTATGCAGGGTGGTGTAGAAACCATTGCGCCGTATGTCGATGAGTTTATAGCTTTTGCTCAAGAAAATCCACAATTACACTTTCTTGTAACGCGCATAGGTTGTGGTATTGCGGGCTTCAGTGACAACGAAATAGCACCACTATTTGTCAATGCATATAGTCTTGATAATGTTACGCTTCCCGAGCAATTTGTGCATTGTATTGAGTCTATATCCGCTAATAGTTAGTGAAAATGCTTGTAATCGGCTGCACAACTCTAAAAAAAGCCCATAATCACACATATAATTACCTCTTTTTTTGTACCTTTGTCACCCTATTATGCAAACATCTGCCGAAATACAACAAGTAAAGCAACGATTTGGGATTATCGGAGATACTCCCGAGTTGATTCAAGCCATATCGCGTGCGGTGCAAATTGCGCCTATCGACGATGTGGATGTACTTATTACGGGCGAAAGTGGTGCTGGTAAAGAGTTTTTCCCTCAAATTATTCATCAATATAGCCTGCGTAAGCACAACAAATATATAGCTGTAAACTGTGGTGCCATACCCGAAGGTACTATTGATTCGGAATTGTTTGGTCATGAGAAAGGAGCCTTTACCGGAGCAGTATCGTCGCGAAAAGGTTACTTTGAGGAGGCCGATGGAGGTACTATCTTTCTTGATGAGGTAGGAGAGTTGCCCTTGACAACCCAAGCACGACTATTGCGTGTGTTGGAGAGTGGCGAGTTTATCCGTGTAGGATCATCGACGGTATATAAGACCAATGCTCGTGTTGTAGCTGCTACCAATCTTGACATGCTTAAGGCTATCTCCGAAGGTCGTTTCCGTGAAGATTTGTATTATCGTCTCAATACAGTACATATCGAAGTTCCTCCTTTGAGAGAACGCCCCAATGATATAATTCTGTTGTTCCGTAAGTTTGCATCGGAGTTTGCCGAGCGTTACCGCATGCCGGCAATTCGACTTACCGACGATGCACGTCATGTACTTACTTCATATCGTTGGCCCGGCAATGTGCGTCAACTCAGAAATATAGCTCGTCAAGTATCGATATATGAAACCTCGCGTGAGGTCAATGGTGAAATGCTTGTCAAGTATTTGCCTCAATACACAGTTGGTAGTCTGCCTGCACTGCGTCATCAGCCCTCAGTTGCTGAAGGTCAAGGAGGTAATCAACTTTTTGACAATGAGCGTAAGATGATATATGAGGCTATTATCAAAATGCAGAAGGAGATAAAAGATCTGCGTGAGATAGTAAACGGTCTGCTTGCCGAGAAAGAAAATCAGGTGGTGGAAACTATGCCTCGCATGATAGCTCATCCTACCGGTACAACCACACACATTTCCTACCCACATCCTCATCAACCCATAATTGAGGATACACCTCTCTACAATGAAATAGAAGGAGAGGTAATTATGGCAAGTGAATACGACGAACAACCAACATCTCTCGAAGATACAGAACGTGAGACTATACGACGAGCCTTGATGCGTAACAACGGCAAGCGAAAGAAAACAGCTCTTGAATTGCAAATTTCTGAGAGAACTTTATATCGCAAAATCAAAGAATATAACCTCGAATAGCGATGAAAAAACTATTGGCCTTACTATTGATAATGCTCACATCTTGTACGATCTCATACAAGTTCAATGGCGCGTCTATCAACTATAACTTGATAAAAACCATATCTATATCTGATTTCCCTATACGTGCTGCATTGGTATATCCTCCTCTTGAGGAGACTTTTACCAATATGCTTAAAGACTCGTATACGCGTCAAACACAACTCCAAATGGTAGATGTGAATGGTGACTTGCAAATTGAAGGCGAGATAACCGGATATGATGTTACTCCGCAAGCTGTAGGTACCGATGCTTATGCTACAATGACACGTCTTACCATTACCGTAAAGGTAACATTTGTCAATACCAAGGAGTCTCAATATGATTTCGAAAACAAAACATTCTCAGCTTATCAAGATTTTAGTAGCGACCGTATGCTTACAGATGTGCAAGACGAATTGATTACTATAATTTGTGAGGAGATTGTCGATCTTATATTTAATGCAACAGTAGCCAATTGGTAGGGGGCAAATATATGGGTATTAAATCTCTGACAGAAAAATTACATAGCGACTCTACGATCGATCTTGCACAGCTGCAGGAGTGGCGCAAGTTGTATCCATACTTCTCATTACCACTTATGTTGTATACTATGCAACATCACCAAGATGATAAATCGGCTCTTGCACTGAGTGCGATTTACACCGGTGATATTGATGAATGGGCAATGCAGTTAGGTATACAATCGGATTTTACCCATCTATACCCGTCTGATAACAATACATCTGCTATCACTACCGATACCACAATTGATCTCTTTTTACAGACTTATGGTAAAGATGAGGTGTATGATACAGAGTTGTCGTTGCCCAAGCCTGTCGAGACAAATAATTTGGAGAGGATGGATGGTATCCCGATGAACGCTCAAACACCACTACTCACTATACCGGCATACGACTACATGAGTCAACTTGAGTCTATGCCCGACGTAGAGGATGCAACACCTATGCAAGGCATTGATTTGCTTGATAAGTTTTTGCAAGCTGATGCTGCCGGCGAACAGCTCTTTTCAAAAGCCGACTTTCATCCTACAACTGATACTCATATTCACGATACGGAATATGATGAAAAAGAGGGTAGCGAAACCCTTTTTAGCGAAAGTTTGGCAAAAATTTACATCCAACAACGCCGATATGCAAAAGCTTTGGAAATTATTCGCAAATTAAACTTGAATAATCCAGAAAAAAATATTTACTTTGCAGACCAAATTAGATTTTTAGAAAAATTGATTATTAACGTCAAAAACTAACAAATAAAATGTCAACATTACTTACCATTTTAATTCTTATCGCATCGGTATTGATGATAGGAATTGTGCTTATTCAAAAGTCAAAAGGTGGTGGCTTGGCTTCCAACTTTGCAAGTTCAAACCAAATCATGGGTGTACGCAAAACAACTGACGTTGTTGAGAAAACAACTTGGACTATCGCTATTATCATCATGGTTTTGTGTATTGCAAC
>CAJGDT010000143.1 GCA_904502265.1 uncultured Barnesiella sp.
ACTGTGCGACGTAACAGCCCATGCCGAGATGCAAGCACTCACATCGGCCGCCAACAACATGGGAGGCAAATACCTTACCGATTGCACCTTATACGTCACCCTCGAACCATGCGTAATGTGTGCAGGGGCCATAGGTTGGGCTCAAGTATCGCGTCTCGTATATGGAGCGTCCGATCCCCGTCGAGGCTACAGCCAACTTGCACCCAAGGCCCTTCACCCCAAAGCCCAAGTCACCACAGGCATACTCGCCGAAGAATGCGCTGCTCTCATGCAAGATTTCTTCAAGAAAAAGCGATAAAATCCACCTCCATTCACTACAAAATCGGCTCAAAGAAAGACCCTTATAAGACTTTCTTTGATAAAAAACACATTGATTCACTTGTCAATACAGAAAAAAAGCGTACCTTTGTACCCGATTTTATCAGACCATATAATGTCTAATTTATTAATCACAAACAAAACTAATTATTAATTAACAATGAGTCAAGAATTTAAAAGCCCGGTAGAAAACTTTGACTGGGAAGCCTATGAAAATGGCGAAGTTTTTGGTAATAAGAGCCGCGAGGAATTAGAGGCCGCTTATAACCAAACCTTGAACGCTGTCAAGGACAAAGAGGTACAAGAAGGTACCATCATCTCGATGAACAAACGCGAAGTCGTTGTAAACATCGGTTACAAATCGGACGGTATCATCCCCATGAGCGAGTTCCGTTACAATCCCGACTTGAAAGTTGGTGACACTGTAGAAGTATACGTAGAGAGCCAAGAAGACCGCAAAGGTCAACTCATTCTCTCGCACAAGAAAGCACGCGTTGCTCACTCTTGGGAGCGCGTAAACGCTGCATTCGAAAACAACGAAATCATCACCGGTTACATCAAATGCCGCACTAAGGGTGGTATGATTGTAGAGGTATTCGGTGGCACAGAGGCTTTCCTCCCCGGTTCTCAAATCGATGTTAAGCCCATCCGTGACTATGATATCCTCGTTGGCAAAACAATGGAATTCAAAGTTGTTAAAATCAACCAAGAATATCGCAACGTTGTTGTTTCGCACAAAGCTCTCATCGAGGCTGAAATCGAAGCACAAAAGAAAGAAATCATCGCAAGCCTCCAAAAGGGTTCGGTATTGGCAGGTACTGTCAAGAACATCACCTCTTATGGTGTATTCATCGACCTCGGTGGTATCGATGGTCTCATCCACATCACAGACCTTTCTTGGGGCCGCGTAAATCACCCCGAAGAGGTTGTTTCTCTTGACCAAAAACTCGAAGTGGTTGTTATCGACTACGATGAGGAGAAGAAGCGTATCGCTCTCGGTCTCAAGCAACTCCAACCCCATCCCTGGGATGCTCTCCCCGCTGACCTCAAAGTTGGTGACAAAGTTCAAGGTAAGGTTGTTGTTATGGCCGACTACGGTGCATTCATCGAAATCCTCCCCGGTGTTGAAGGTCTCATCCACGTTTCTGAGATGTCATGGTCACAACACCTCCGCAGAGCTCAAGACTTCATGAAAGTTGGCGACGATGTAGAGGCTGTAGTTCTTACACTCGACCGCGAGGAGCGTAAGATGTCACTCGGTATCAAACAACTCAAAGACGATCCTTGGCAAAACATCGAGACCAAATATGCTGTTGGTTCTCGTCACGCTGCCAAAGTTCGCAACTTCACTAACTTCGGCGTATTCGTTGAGATCGAAGAGGGTGTTGACGGTTTGATCCACATCAGCGACCTCTCTTGGACTAAGAAAATCAAACACCCCTCTGAGTTCACTCAAATCGGTGCTGCTATCGACGTTCAAGTTCTCGAAATCGACAAAGAAAACCGTCGTCTCAGCCTCGGTCACAAACAACTCGAAAGCAATCCTTGGGACAAATTTGAGGAAATCTACAAAGTTGACTCTATCCACCAAGGTACTATCGAGGAGATGCTCGAGCGTGGCGCTGTTGTAGCTTTGCCCGAGGGTGTTGAAGGTTTCGCTACTCCCAAGCACCTCGTTAAACAAGATGGCTCACAAGCTCAAGTGAAAGAGACTCTCGACTTCAAGGTAATCGAGTTCAACAAAGAGACTAAACGCATCATCCTCTCTCACAGCCGTATCTTCGAAGATGAGGCTAAGGCTGAAGTGAAGAAAGAAGCTGCTGCTAAACGTCCCGCCAAGAAAGCTAAACCCGCTGCCGAAGAGACTGCAATGCCCTCAGTAGAGAAGACTACTCTCGGTGATATCGACGCTTTGGCTGCTCTCAAAGAGAAAATGGCTAAAGGCGAATAATCTCTGATTTCGATACAATTCTAAAAGAAAGTGCACCCCAAGGGATGCACTTTCTTTTTTTTATTTATTACCTTTGCCATACACTACAACTACGGTCACATGCCTCGATTTGAAATAGACATACTCGGTTGCGGAGCTGCCAAGCCCAGCCTGCGACATCTGCCCACTGCACAAGTCGTAAACGTTCGCGACAAACTCTTTATGATAGATTGTGGCGAAGGGGCACAAATATCATTATGCCGAGCCAGACACAACATGACTCGCCTCGGACACATCTTCTTGTCGCATCTGCATGGCGACCACTGTTTTGGGCTATTCGGCCTGCTCTCTACTATGGGGCTATCGGGTCACACAGGCGAAGTTGTCATACACGCACACCCCGATGCCGAACGACTTTTCCGCCCCATGCTCGACTACTTCTGTCGAGAAAATCCCTTCGATATACGCTTCAACGCTATTTCGCCATCGTCTACCGAGGCTATCTACTCCGATCGTAGTGTTACCGTACGCGCTATACCCCTCAAGCACCGCATACCCACATGTGGATTTTTATTTGAAGAGGCCGAGGGCGAACGCCACCTTCGTGGCGATATGGTCGAATTCTACAACATACCCACCTACCGTCGTGCCGGAATCAAGCAAGGAGAAGACTTCATCACACCCGAGGGCAAAGTCGTACCCAACTCCATGCTCACACTACCCCCTACCCCTGCAGCCCGCTATGCCTACTGTAGCGATACAATGTACACCACTCGCATTGTACCATACATTGAAGGTGTCGATGCGCTATACCACGAGGCAACATACGGTGACCAGGAAGAGGCATGGGCAAGCAAGAGATTCCACTCGACCGCCCGGCAAGCCGCAACACTGGCCAAACAAGCTCAAGTAGGAAAACTCATCATAGGACACTTCTCTTCACGATATAAAGATGAGAAGATACTCCTTGCACAAGCTCAAGAAGTATTCCCCAATACCAGCCTTGCTCACGAAGGCATGAAAATAATATTGAAAAAATAAGCTGAAAGGCACTGCTTCGCATCCAACTCACAGCTATAAGCCCGATACACCCATACACTACACCGACATCATGCGCAACATATTGCATCCCATTAATGCAACGCTTTGCACAAACTAATTGCGTGATTATTACCACATAGCAAACATTATTGCAAATTCATGCATTATATTTGCATCGAAATAACTCAAAATGTCTAACATAAAGTATAACAAAATGAACGTAGAAATCATCGGCACATGGGCAGGTCTCGTATGGGAAGCCTTGAATGCATCAGGTATGCTCACCATGAAGGGTCTTAAGAAAGCCACAAAACTCAAAGAGAAAGAAATCTATGCAGCACTCGGTTGGCTTGGTCGCGAAGGCAAGGTTGTCATCACAGAGACAGAGTCGGACATCGAAGTTGTATTGTGCTAAACATACACACCATTATATACAGCCCACCTACTACAGCACTTTGTAGCAGGTGGGTTTGTTTTTCTTGATGGTTCACCAAGTAGATATTGCCATAATTCTACCTACAGCAAACAAATGTAAAATTTCAAAAAAATTGCAATAAATAGCGCTCACGTTGAGCATGTTATCAAATTCTTTTGTACCTTTGGCATTCAATTATAAAATGGGTAATAGCCCTATATAATGAAAAGAGATAATAATACAAAAGAATACACATAAGAAAGGAGAATAACAGACAATGAAAAAGTTTCTTGTAATGGCTTGTATGGCCATATCTATGTTCGCTCTCACCGTTCAAGCCGAAGATGTGTGGGATGGTAGCACCGATACCGAATGGGCTACCGATGCCAATGGCAACTATCTTATCTACACAGCCGAAGAGTTGGCCGGTCTTGCAGCCAAAGTAAACGGTGGCGAAAGCTACAGTGGTAAAACCTTCCTCTTGATGGATGATATTAACTTGGCTAACTATCAAAACTGGGTAGCCATCGGCTACGTAAATGGTATGGTAGCAACCGGTACCTTCGAAGAAAAAAGATTTTTCTCGGGAACATTCGATGGTCAAGGACACACCGTATCGAAATACTACATCTATGAAAAAAGCACCAGCACGGGTGCCACCTATTCAAAAATTACCGGTGGACTTTTCGGCGCTATCAGCAGCGCAACCATCTGCAACTTGGTGGTTAGAGACAGCTATTTGTATATGTACAACAACCACTATAGCAATGCCGGTGGTGCTATTGTGGGTATGAGTGTAAACAGTACCATTACCAAGTGTACTTCTATCAACAACACTGTAGAAGTACATTCACCTTATAAATTCATTTGGAAATTTGGTAAAGCTTATGCCGGAGGTGTCTGTGGCGCTTCAGTTAATGGCGATTTAGGCCGCTTTGATTCCGGCTTCGCTTCAGATGACAACTCAACAATATCTGATTGTACAGTTATTGGCAATACTATCAAGGCTGAGGGTGCTAGTAGTAGCAATTCTTCTATTATATCTACAAGCGGAACTCAATCGGGCAATAAAGAGTACGCTTCTGAAA
Organism: uncultured Barnesiella sp.; assembly: GCA_904502265.1. Lineage (GTDB taxonomy): Bacteria > Bacteroidota > Bacteroidia > Bacteroidales > Barnesiellaceae_A > Barnesiella_A. The sequence goes on from CAJGDT010000143.1 coordinate 4,793, forward strand.
CAGATATGAAGAATGAGATAGCCACTATCAACCGCAACACAATCCTCTACAACAA
>CAJGDT010000144.1 GCA_904502265.1 uncultured Barnesiella sp.
AAGGCGCCAAGGGTAATGCATCTTGGGGTAATGGTAGTTCACCCGCACTCTTCTGCTACGATGAGAATACCGGTGAAGACTATCCTGTTACTGTAGTTAGCTCGGGTCACTATGTAGAGCCCGCTATTGCTACAGTTGCCGAGCTTGCTGCCGAAGCTGCCATCTATGCCGATTGGGGTGCAGCATACGACTGGGTTAACCGTCTCGTTAAAGTAGAGGGTGTAACCTACGGTATGGGTGTAGACTTCTATGGTGAAGAATGGCCCGTTATCAGCCAAGGTGAAGACTGCTTGTTGGTAACTAAAGATTTTGCTGAGAAATTTGGTGTAGAATTAGGCCAACAATTCGACCTCATCGGTGTAATTGATAACTGCCGCATCAACCTTAACTATATTTATACAATCCAACCTCGCACAAAAGCTGACGTTGCTCCTACAGGTATTGAAGGCGTAGAGGCCGACAACAACACAATCTACCTCAATGCCGACTACCAAGTGGTAGCTCCCGGTGCAGTAGCTGTAGCTCTCTATGACGTAAATGGTCGTCAAGTTGGTACTACTGACGCTGCAGGTCTTGCTGAGGGTGTATATGTAGTACGCGCTACTTATGCCGATGGTGCTGTAGTTGCTGCTAAAGTTGTACGCTAATATGCACACATACATGCGGTGACGATACTATGATGAGCCCGTCATCACAAGTCCGGAAACTATGATGCCACGGCACCACAAGTCCGCCACCGCATATTAAACAGTTCGGCTGTGTCGTAATGCGACACAGCCGAACTTGTTTTTACCCTGCAGAGATATCTACTTTTTTCAAATTAGTGTGCATGTTTGTCAGCCTATATTTTACTATGTGGTTGAATATCATGTGAATGATAGAATATGATGATGTGGCGTAAATTCTATATAAACAAGCCTAAAAATATTGCTAGGAGGATAACTATCTTACATAATTTTATATTACCTTTGCGTTTGCAATTACAGCGAGTAGACTTGCTCGCTGTGTTGTCTGTTTCAGGATGCTAAGTAATTAAATATTAAATCTTTATATATTTTATTATTATGAAAAGAATTACAACTTTGCTTTTGGCAATTTTATTAGTATTGCCTGCAATGGCTGCCAGCATTCCCGCTGGTACAAAATTGTATCTTACACCCAACTCAAATTGGAAACAATCCAATGCACGTTACGCTGCCTATTTCTTTGGAAATGGCGAAGCGTGGGTGAGCATGACCAAGGTGAGTGGTGAAACTGACTTGTATGAGGTTACTTCGCCTAACAAGAGTTATACTAATGTAATCTTCTGCCGCATGAATCCCTCAGCGTCAGCTAACAACTGGAACAATAAATGGAATCAAACTGCCGACCTTACTTATGATGGTACCAATAACCATTATACAGTAAAAGCCGGAACATGGGATAAAGGTGGTGGTACCTGGAGCTACTATGGACAAAGCGTTGAGGTGATGGTAGGCTTGAAATACGCCCCCGAAAAGATATTTGATGGCGATGAGGTGACTTTCTCGGCAAGTGTTGTAAATGCTGAAGGTCAATATAGTGTAAAATACTATGTAGATAACAATGCTCTTGAAAGTGATAAATGGATTGCTACAACCGGAACACACACTGCATATGCCGAGGTAACACATAGCGCTGGTACTACACAGAGCGACAAAGTAAACTTTACTGTTAGTGCCGTTACAAGCCAACTTACTGTATATTTAGAGAAATTTGGTGCTTGGGAGAATTCATGCATATACTTTTGGGGTGACGCTGAGAACTCATGGCCCGGTGATGCTATGAACACAACAACTGAGAACGGAATAGAATATTTCTATTACACATTCCGTAATGTGAATACAGTGAACATCATTTTTACTGATGGTGGCAGCAATCAAACCGTTGATATTACCAATGTAACCAAGACAACTTATTATCGCATTGATAAAAAAGGTTCAGACGGTAAATATAGTGTAATTGTAAATCCTACTACAGAGCCCGAACCCGAAATACCTACACCACTTACTTACAATGTTACAGTACCTGCCGGTACTCCTGCTTGTTATATCGTAGGCACATTTAACGACTGGGGTGGCTTTACTGCCATGACTAAAGTTGACGATACTCACTACACCATCACTCTTAACGATGTTACTAAAGAGATGGAGTATAAATATACTTGCGGTGCCGCTTGGGACTATGTAGAGATGCAAGCCGATGGTACTACCGACGTTCAAAATCGTACTTGGAAAGAAAACGACGAAGTAGCTGCTTGGAAGGCTACTCCTGCTACTCCCAAACTCTATGACGAGACTATTGTTAAAGGTGACTACTACCTCAATCCCGGTCCTTGGGAAGTTGATGAGGCTTGGTATGCCGTGTACCTCTTTAACCAAAATAACAACCCTGTTACTTATACATGGGTAGAGGGTTGGCTTACCAACCACATGGTAATCTTTGCTTACACAGGCGAAGAAGTGTATACTCACATGATATTCTGTCGCATGAACCCTGCGTATGACGAGATGGCATGGGGTGACGAGACAACTGTACGTGTGTGGAATCAAACTGAGGATATTGCCTACGGTACCGACAAGACAAGATGGTCTATCTGCAACATTACCGGTTGGGATGCCAATAACTACGAGTGGGGTGTAATTGAGAATCCCACTGCTCTCGATCGCGTAGAGACTGCCAATGGTATTACTTACGCTTACGGAGTAGTAAGTGCCGAGGGTGCAATCGAAGTGTACAATATCAATGGTGCTGTAGTGTCTCGTGGTAACGATAATATCGACCTTCGCGGCCTCAATGGTGGTGTTTACATCGTACGCAACGGCAATCAAGTACGCAAAGTAGTACGTTAATAGCACGTAATTTTGTGATAATAAAAAAGACACATCCACAGTGGGTGTGTCTTTTTTTATACCCTTTAGGTGGGGTGTTGCCTTAAAATACCTTAAACGCTGATGAATAAATGGAAGCTAATGGGTGTGTAGGTGGCTAAATTTTATTAATTTTGCACCAAATTTTGAGAACGTCAAGATCTAAAGGGAATGAAATTTATTAAAAAACCATTAGCAGACTTTGGTGATTACGTGATGCTCATGGGTCGCACATTTACGCGTCCCGATCGTTTTCGCGAGTCGTTTCGTTGTTACCTCGACGAGTTGTACAAGTTGGGTGTAAGTTCTATACTCATTGTCATCATCATATCTATCTTCATCGGTGCGCTCATCACTATACAGATGCAGCTCAACATTATGTCGCCTTCACTGCCCCGACACACCGTCGGCTATGCTGTGCGCGAGATTGTTTTGCTCGAGTTTTCATCCTCTATTATGGCCCTCATTTTGGCCGGTAAGGTTGGCTCAAACATCGCATCCGAGATAGGTACCATGCGTGTGTCGGAGCAGATAGATGCCATGGAAGTGATGGGCGTAAATAGTGCCAACTATATTATCCTGCCCAAGATTATGGCAATGGTAACATACATACCTCTGCTCTCGGCCTTCAGTATGATTACAGGATTGGGTGGTGCATATTTTGTGGCACTCTTTACCGACATTATGCCCATGTCTACCTTGACATATGGCTTCCAGGCCTACTTCAAGGAATACTATATATGGTATGCACTTTTCAAGACCCTCTTCTTTGGCTTTATCATCAGTAGCGTATCGTCTTACTATGGTTACAGTGTCAAGGGAGGCTCGCGCGAGGTAGGTCGTGCCAGCACCAATGCTGTAGTTGTTAGCAGCGTTCTTGTGCTTATTACCGACGTTTTACTCACTCAAATCATTATGGCATGATAGAGGTTAAGAATATCAACAAGTCGTTTGACGACCGACAAGTATTGTTTGACATTTCGGCACGTTTCGACAAAGGTAAGACCAACCTTATCATTGGTCAGAGTGGATCGGGTAAGACCGTGTTGTTGAAGTCCATAATAGGCTTGCGTACTCCCGAGACGGGTGAGATACTCTATGATGGTCGTAATAGTCTGCTCATGAATGCGCAACAAATAAAGGATTTGCGCAAGGAGATAGGTATGCTATTTCAAGGTGCAGCCTTGTTTGACTCAGAGACCGTATTGGGAAATGTGATGTATCCCTTGCGTATGCACACCAATATGACCTATCGCGACTGCAAGAAACGAGCTGAGTTTTGTCTTGATCGTGTAAACTTGCACAATGCCAACAATCTGTATCCATCGGAGATAAGCGGTGGTATGCAGAAACGTGTTGCCATTGCACGAGCTATCGCACTTAATCCCAAGTATCTTTTCTGTGATGAGCCTAACTCGGGTCTTGACCCTAAGACCTCGCTTGTGATAGACGAGTTGCTAAGCGATATTACCCATGAGTACAATATTACTACTATTATCAACACTCACGATATGAACTCGGTGTTGGGTATAGGCGAGCATATCATCTTTATCAACAAAGGCCATTTGGCATGGGAAGGTAGCAGTAATCAGATAACTACAAGTGGTAATGAAGCACTTGATGATTTTATCTTTGCTACACCCTTGTTTAAGGATGTGAAGGGTTACCTTGTATCGCAAGGTAAATAGTGCGAGAAAAACACCCCGCAAAAGTGTTGTTGAAATAACTCATTACTTACATTTGTACCACCTATGGACAGCGAAAAGATAACACAGCCAATAGACCAGCCCACGGCAATGGTGTTGCGTACCGAGGAGTTGGTAAAGAAGTATCGCCAGCGTACGGTGGTAAACCATGTGTCGATCAATGTGACACAAGG
>CAJGDT010000145.1 GCA_904502265.1 uncultured Barnesiella sp.
ATACTACTCACCGCTACCCTACTTGCCAAGATAGCCACACACTACCAATTGGTTAAAGAACAAACGTTACTTCCCCTACTCTTTTTCTTGCTGTTTCTGTCGCTCACTTCTACACTAATCAACCACTTTGAGCCTGTAAATATACTATCGCTCATTGTATTTGTATTGGTGGCAATACTCTACAGCAGCTACCAAGAAAACCGTTCGACAGAGAAAGGTTTCATCATAGCACTCATTGTATCGGTTATATCGTTTGTAGATGCACACATACTCTATTTGCTACCCATCCTGATAGTGGGTATCATACAGATGCAAGCAGCCTCACTACGCACATTTGCCGCAATGATAGTGGGTTTACTTACCCCCTATTGGATTGTATGGGGATTTGGTTGGATAGAATTGTCACAACTCGACTTTACGACACTCGCCATATCACTACAAATACCCCAAATAGATATACAACTAATACCCGTTGCTGCGATCATGTTTATAGGATTTGTGTGCGGTATAAGCAATCTTTACAATGCCTTTAACGAGAAGATATACACTCGCGCCACCAATGGATTTATCAATCTGTTATCGACCTATACAGCCCTGCTACTCATCATCGACAACACAAACTACTTGCAGTACTTACCCATACTTTGTGGCTGTGTAGCGTTGCAAACAAGCTACTTTTTCACAACACGCACCAAGCGTACTCATACCATTGTGCTCATAGTACTTGTCACTCTCATCATGACATGGATAGGGTGGATGTACTGGGGCAATTATCCCTATATATAAGAGAGTAGCTTCTTATACTTAATAATACCTCTCCTAATAGAACTCAATCCAAAATCATCGGGATTTATACAATCCATATCTACCCATTGCAATGATGCAACATCATCATTACTGCAAAAATTTGTAGAACTATCCACAATAATTTCGTAGAACAAATCCATAGTGTGTACATCGAAGCCCGAATACGTGTATATATTGGGCTCAGAGAAGAGATATCGTGCCGAGTGGATATGTATACCCGTTTCTTCCAAAACTTCGCGAGAGAGCGATTCTTCGGCTGTCTCGCCACACTCTGTAAAACCTCCGGGTAAGTCCAATGTTCCCTTTGCCGGCTCGTGCGCACGACAAGCTACCAATAAGCGACCTGTTTCATCTCTGATAATAGCCACTACAGCTGCTCGGGGATTGAAATAGTATATGAATCCACACAACTCACATCGCTTGGAAGAAGCGTTATTAACAACAAAGTGTGGCGCTCCACAAATAGGACAGAACTTAAACTTTTCTAACGGGTGCTTCATAGTATCTATATTACATTGCTAAAGTAAAAGAGGAGACAAGAAGTCTCCTCTTATGTATCATGCTTATTGTGAACATTAATTTACAACCATAACCTTGGCAACTACACCACTTGAGCCACCACTTTGCGAGGCATAGATAAGGTAAACACCTGTCTTGACACGTTCGCCCGATGCTGTGCGACCATCCCACACATAAGTACCACCATTCGAATATCCTTCGCTAAACAGGTTGCCCGAAACATCGGTAATCTTCACCAAAGAATTATCCATCAAACCTTGTACTGTAATCCAGCCTGTAAAATCGGGACGAACAGGGTTGGGGAATACAACAACATTATTGTAGTCTTTAGCAACCTCCGATACATCCGAGCGATACGATGCTACACCCTGGTCGGTTGCTATATAAATTTCGCCGGTAACATCGTCCATATCCATACTATAAATCATATTAGAGGGTATGAGACTGTTCTCGGTTGTATGATTTTCGAGTATTTCTGAACCGTTTTCGTTTACCAAATATAGACCCGATGAAGATGTAGCAAGCCACTTACGATTGGCTCCGTCAACTACTATATCGTTGACAGACTCATCCTCAAGCAAATAATCGGCATAGTTTGTACCATCATTACGGGGTACCTTTACACGAGTACAACGATAGTTTGTATTCATGATATTCGATAGATTGCTAAGAATGATAGGTCCCGAAGATGTACCTACCCATATATCACCGTTATTATCCTCCTCGGCAGTATAGAAATAAAGCACACCATTACCAAAAGAACCACCATCTTGGTCGGGGAATGTCGAGAAGACACGCAACTCGCCGGTTTTTCTATTGAGTACAGTAATACGGGTAGAATTGACTTGCTTACCATGAATAACAAGCACATAAGGCGACTTTTTACATACCAATAGATTGTTGGTATAAGTCAAATTGGCACCTGTATCGTATGTAATCCAATCTTCGGCAGTAGTAGTAGCCGGATCTTTTATTTTTTTATTGGCAGGCAAACAAGCTAACAGCGAATTTGTTCCCTTATTGTTGCTTATCATAAGAGTCCACAAATTGCCATCGGTATCGAAATCAGTAAAAGAGCACAACATCTCCCAAGGATGAGCCAAATTGGAATTGTTCTGATTATAATTACCTACATACTTGGTACCATTGAATTTGTGTAAGCCATCGAACCATGAGCCTGTATAGAAAATATCACTACTATCGGGATCGAAAGCCAAGTTGTATGACGATCGCAACACACCCATTGAAGAGGATTTACCATCGCGCATAACTTTTTCTAACGACAATACCGACCACTCATAAGATTGCAAGTCATATACACTGATAGTAGTAGCTGCATTCATCTCTACCGAATAGTTATAAGGACCCATGTCTTTTACATAGACCTTATTATCGTATACCAACACACTTTGAGGTACTGATACACTCGATGTATTGTATGTTGAGGGTTGAACTAAAAACTCTACTGTATTACCCGAATACTTAAAGTGTGATACACCTTGTGCATTGCACGACCACACCGAATTTTGGCCATTATATGAAGAATAATAACCATCTTTTATTTCGGGCTTATCGGTCGATTTTATATCTTTTACTACTAATTGATTATCTTCAAAGACTTCGTTCGAAACAAAGCGAATATTGTTGCTGAATGATATAAGATGGCCCGACTTAGTTTTATTTATACTCTTGGCATAGTAGAAACTAGAAGTTTGCTCGGTAATAGTACTACTCGCCATGTTGATTATATACGATAACTCATTGCAAGAGAACAACACTTGCTCGTTATTGAGAGTATACATATGAGAAATCTTTTCGGGCACGATAGAACCCATATCAATTGCCATCCAAGTATTATCAAAATTGTACATACCCGATTTTATCATTGTAGCATACAATTTATTGTCTACAAGAGCAATCAACTTTTCTCCAACCTTGGCTATATGAGTGAAAGCTTTCTCATAAATATAAGACTCATACACCTCATGCTTGGTATCGTTGAGTATAACTAATCCAAAATCGGTAGCCAAATATATTTTATCATTACCGAAGGCTACATCATTAATAGACTTGGAATACATCATAATGGTATTCTTCAAATCCGGTATATTTACAACTCTCTTATTATCATAAATAAGGTCTATATTTGAGTTGTTATATACAATCATCAAATAACCATTATCGTAGTTGTAATATATGTTTTTGATACCATTATCCGATAGATAATTACTCGAATTATAGGTTTCTATTTCATTAGTAACCTTGTCGTAAGAGAAAAGATTGTCACCCGATATATAATATACTTCGTCATATACCGACTCGTATATTACTCCCGATGCAGCCGATTTGGTAGGGTAGAGGTGCCATTGACCTACGGCTTGCTGTGCATGTAACAAAATAGTCACACAACACATTGCTATTACAGACAATAATTTCTTTATCATACAACAAACTTATTTACCAAGTAAATATTCTATCAATTTTTGTATAGCTATAGCCCTATGGCTTATCCTATTTTTCTCTTCTGACGACATTTCGGCAAAAGTTATATCATAACCGCAAGGAACAAATAAAGGATCGTATCCAAATCCATTAAAGCCTCGCAATGTGTCTATAATATAACCCTCCACGCAACCTTCAAAATATAATTCATCATCACCCGCTAAATAGGCTATACAAGTTCTGAATCTTGCCGAACGCTCCTCTTTGCCCTGCATTTCGTGCATGAGTTTCTCAATATTGCGTTGCGAATTGGAAGGTTCTCCTGCATAACGCGCAGAGAATACTCCCGGTGCATTATTCAATGCTGTAACTTCCAATCCCGAGTCATCGGCAAAACAATCATATCCATAGTTATCCTTTATATATCGCGCCTTCGAAATAGCATTTTCTTCAAATGTTAATCCATTTTCAGGTATTTCTTCATTACAATTTATATCGCGCAAACTCAACACTTCGAAGTGCGCACCAATCATGGCACGCACCTCTTCAAGTTTATGTTGATTATTGGTAGCAAATACAATCTTTTTCATTTACGACACTATTATATAAATAGATAACGGAAAAGAAACATTTATATTTTATGACTTTATCTTATCAAAACCTTGACCATACACAGCCGATACAGCCGATTGTGATATAAAGGCATTATTGTCAATATTTTTGATAAGACGTTCTATTTGTGTTATTTGAGTACGTTTTGCCACAACAACAAGCACCTTTTTAGGCTTCTTGGTATACCAACCCATACCATCCAACACTGTCACACCACGTTGCAACTCGTTGCTAATGCTCTCAGCAATCTCTTCCCATTTATCTGAGAAAATAAGAAGTTGAACCGATGCACGAATACCATTGATAATCATATCGCACACAGTAGTGGTGATGAACATGATAATGTAACCATAAATAACGCGTTGTACGTCATGGAATACAAGA
>CAJGDT010000146.1 GCA_904502265.1 uncultured Barnesiella sp.
CGACCGGGTCCTTGCAATGAGTCGCACATTTGGTCGAAAGACGATGTGCCGTCGTGAGGACCAAACAAATCACCGAGGCTCAAATTGATGACGCAGGGCATACCCAATTTCTCGGCATACTCAAAGATGAAGTTAATACCGTCTATGATACCTTCACTGGTCATGCTTGAACCTCCTAAGTGCTCGGCTTCAACAAGGATGAGAGATGCCTCACGAGCTACACCACCGTAGGGAACACCTTCAATAGCGCTACCGGCAGCGATGCCTGTAACGTGAGTTGCGTGAGTCTCAAAAGCCTGAGTAAGACCATTGAGAACCTCCTCATTGGTGTCGTAAAGCGAGCCGTAGCTGTATGCTTCGGGGGGTGTGCCGGTATTGTCGTTTTGATTCCATGCTGCCAAGACGCGAGTAGAGCCGTCGGCATTGCGGAATGCCGGGTGATCCCATTGAAAGCCGAGGTCTACCACACCCACAATGACTCCTTTACCCAAGTAGGGCTCGGGGGTATAGTTTGATGTAAGTATTTGGTCGTAGCCGATAGCCGGTAGGGCGACATCGAGTAGTGGTTGTGCTGTGTGTCCGGCTTCGATGTGGCATACTTCTGGAATATTACCTAATTGGGCAAACATTGAAACAGGCACAAGTGCTGTAGTAAGGTTGCCTACTTGTGAGCCCACAATAATACCATGTTGCTCTAGGACTGAAGCATCGCTCACTTGTAGTGTGGTGTGAATATATTGTTCGTCACCAACATACTTGGCATGTTTTATTGACGATTGATCTTTAAGAAGTAGTTGTGCCGATGGGCTGTACTTGGCTTGAACCGTAACAGTAAAGGCACAAATTGTAAGTAGGAAAAGGAGAATCTTTTTCATAGTGGTATGTTTTTATATTTTGTTCCGTAAGAAAATTCCTGTATAAGATTGAGGGCAGGCGGCTACCTCTTCGGGTGTTCCGGTGCATACTACTTTGCCACCTGCATCGCCACCTTCGGGGCCCATGTCGATAATGTGGTCGGCACACTTGATAACATCGAGGTTGTGCTCTATGATAATTACCGTATGTCCGCGCTCGATAAGAGCATTGAGCGACTTCATGAGCGTACTGATGTCGTGGAAGTGCAAGCCGGTTGTAGGCTCATCAAATATGAATATAGTAGGTTCTTGTCGCTCGTTACTTAGGTAGTAAGCAAGTTTTACACGTTGGTTTTCACCACCCGATAGGGTCGATGAGGATTGTCCCAACTTGATATATCCAAGTCCTACATCTTGTAGGGGCTTGAGGCGTTTGATAATACGTTTCTCGGCTGTTGCATCAACCTCGCCAAAGAATTCGATGGCTTGGTTGACGGTCATGTCAAGAATGTCGTTGATGTTCTTGCCTCGGTATTCTATGTCGAGAACCTCTTGCTTAAATCGCTTACCCTTACACACCTCACATTCGAGGGTAATGTCGGCCATGAATTGCATGGATACGGTTATAGTACCTTCGCCCTTGCAATTTTCGCATCGACCACCTTCGGCATTAAACGAAAAGTATGAGGCGTTGAATCCCATTTGCTTGGCTCCTTGTTGGTCGGCAAAGAGGTGGCGTATTTCATCAAAAGCCTTGAGGTATGTTGCAGCATTAGAGCGTGACGAACGTCCTATAGGATTTTGGTCAATATATTCTACCCCCTTGGCTAAGTTCATATCTCCACTGATACCGGCATGTGTACCTGGTATTTCGCCACCTAAGCCGTAGTGTCGGATGAGTGAGCGATGCAGAATATTACTTACCAAAGTAGACTTGCCCGAGCCACTCACACCTGTTACTACAGTCATGGCTTTAAGAGGGAATATTACATCGATATTCTTTAGATTGTTTTCGGCTGCACCCTCTACTTTTATGTAGTTGTTCCAGTGGCGACGTTGTGAGGGGGTAGGTATGTTTAACTCGCCCGATAGGTAGCGTAGTGTGTAACTTTGGGAGTCGGTAGTGTCATTGGTATATGCACCTTGATATACTACTTCACCACCCAGACGACCGGCTTTGGGACCTATATCTATAATGTAATCGGCTGCACGTATAATATCTTCGTCATGTTCTACGACGACAACCGTATTGCCCAATTGTTGCAACTGGCGCAGTACCTTAATGAGTAGGTCGGTATCGCGTGAGTGGAGGCCGATACTCGGCTCGTCGAGGATGTATAGTGAGCCTACAAGACTACTACCGAGCGATGTGGCAAGGTTGATACGTTGGCTTTCACCACCCGATAAGGTTGACGAGAGGCGGTCGAGCGTGAGATATCCCAGACCCACATCCAGGAGGAATTGCAAGCGGTTGCGTATCTCTGTGAGTAGTCGTTTGGCTATGCACATTTCGGTTTCATCCAGCTCTATGTTGGCAAAAAAATGGTGTAGCTCCTTGACCGACATGGCTACCAGCTGCATGATAGTTTTGTTGCATATCTTCACGTATGATGCCGCAGGCTTTAGTCTCGATCCGTTGCATGAGGGGCAGGTTGTTTTGCCTCGATAGCGCGACAGCATCACGCGGTATTGTATTTTGTACTGATTCTCCTGCAACATTCTGAAGAAGTCGTTCAATCCATACACTCCCTCTCGACCATGCCACAGGAGATGCTTCTCGGCATCGGTAAGTTGGTAGTAGGGGCGATGTATAGGGAATCCGGTATGCTCTGAAGCGGCTATAAATTCGTGTTTCCATACACTCATTTTTTCACCACGCCAGCATATCACGGCGTCTTGATATATGGAGAGTGTCTTGTTGGGGATAACCAGATTTTCATCTATACCCATTACACGGCCAAAACCCTCACACTCGGGGCATGCTCCGGCGGGGCTGTTGAAGTTGAACATCAAGTCACTTGGTGCTTCGAATTGTATACCATCGGCTTCAAAGCGTTTGCTGAAGTTGTGCTCAACAATTTTACCCTCGATGTGAAATTGTATGGTACACTCGCCATTGCCTTCGAAAAAGGCGGTTTCGGTTGAGTCGGTAAGGCGACTAATGGCAGCACCATTGTCGGCTACCGCCATGCGGTCTACCAACAAGCGCGCATTCTCGACATCGCACGAGGTCGATTGCGATAGAATGTCTTCTATCATAATAAATTGACCATCTTGCTCAATGCGAGTAAAACCCTCTTTGAGTAGGACTGCCAGGTGGTCGCATAGGGTGCGACCTTGTGGGATAATAAGACGAGTGAGTAAGGCAAAGCGAGTACCCTCGGGGTACGAGAGCATGCAGCTGATGACATCTTTTACATCGTGTCGACGTACTTCCTCACCCGAAACGGGCGAAATGGTGTGTCCAACGCGAGCAAATAGCATGCGTAGATAGTCGTATATTTCGGTAGAGGTGCCTACGGTGGATCGAGGGTTGCGTGTGTTTACCTTCTGTTCGATGGCAATAGCGGGCGGTATGCCTTTGATGTAATCGCACTCGTGCTTGTTCATGCGTCCGAGAAATTGTCGTGCATAGGCCGAAAGGCTCTCTACATATCGACGTTGTCCTTCGGCATAGAGTGTATCGAATGCCAACGACGACTTACCCGAACCCGATAGTCCTGTAATTACGGTAAGTGTATTGCGTGGAATGCGTATGTCTATGTTTTTCAGGTTGTTGACCCGAGCGCCTTTTATTATAATCTCTTCTTGTGCCATCGCGTAGATACCTCTGTTTTTTAGAACTTACAAACTTACAAAATTATTTTTGAGGAAAAAAGTCTGAGGAGCTCAATTAACAAGTTGTAAGCGATGATTGTAATGTTTATAGTTGTCTATGCAACTAATATGTGTATATAAAAAAGAGTCGCTACCTTTGGTAACGGCTCAACTTCCTTCTGTGTGTAGTGAATTATTCAGCTACTACTTCTTCTACAACTGTAGCGCAAGAGTCACAGGGAACAGCGCAAGAATCGCACTCAACTGTAGCGCAAGAGTCGCAAACAACTTCTTCTACAGCTACAACCTCTGCAGTTTCCTCAGTAGCCTCAGCGGGTTTGTTAGTGCAAGCTGCGAAAGATACAGCAGCAGCAACAGCGAAGAACAATACTAATTTTTTCATTTTTTTCTTCTTAATTAAGATAAACAATAACTTGTAGTTTCAAAAACGGCACAAAGGTAGATATAAATTTTTGAAATATTGCAAGGATTTAAGGTTTTTTTTGAATCAAAGCCCTTAAATCCTTGCGTTTATATCTTAATTGGTGTACAAATAGCGTTTGATACTGCGTTTGGGAGTCTTTTCGAACTCATTTGCATGAAGTTGAATCCTGGCAATTTGTTCGTAAGGTGCTACGATTTTATTCAACTCTTTGCGATTTTCCTCCATAATTTGAGGCAAATCGTCGCTACTGATTCCTTCAGCATCCATTGTCTCGAAATCGGGGAACACAAGAGCTGTGAGTCGGCCATCGCGTTCAACTACGAGACTCTCCATGACGTAGGGAAGGTTATTGAGTTTTGCTTCAATCTCTTCGGGGTATATGTTTTGTCCGTTAGCACCTAAGAGCATGGTTTTGCAACGACCTTTGATGAAGATTGTTCCGTCGGGACCTATTGTACCAAGGTCGCCGGTGTGCAACCAGCCATCTTTGTCAAGAACGGCATTTGTGGCTTCTTCATTCTTGTAGTAGCCTTGCATCACGTGCTCGCCTCGTACACATATCTCGCCTACGGTGCTGTCGGCGCAACTCTTCTCTATCTTGGTCTCGACATAACCAAAGAGGGTGCGACCTGATGA
>CAJGDT010000147.1 GCA_904502265.1 uncultured Barnesiella sp.
CCTTCGCCCGATATATCGTCGAAATGAATAGCAAAAGCCCTCACACCCAAGTCGTACATATACTCAAACTTGTGCAGCAGATTGCCATAATCTTCCTCATCCCAACGAATGTCCTGTCCGGGGTGAATAGCCCACACAAAATTGACACGATTGCGGCGACAAGCCTCGACCAATTGTCGAATATTCTCGGCCTCGTTGGCAGGGTAAGGCTCACGCCAATTGGGCGAACTGTGATATGGGTCATCTTTAGGACCATAGATGTAGTAGTTCATCTTGTAACGGCCATAGAAGTCTATGAGCGATAGGCGCGTGCTGTGCGACCAAGGAGTGCCATAGAAACCCTCCACCACTCCACGGCAAGGTAGTGAAGGCCAGTCGTTGATAGTAAGACAAGGCAATTTACCATCTGTGGCAGTTTCACTCTCTACAATCTGACACAATGTTTGTATGGCATAGAAAACACCCACATCATCATGCGCACGTATGTCAATTCCTTTACGGGTAATATCGAGTCGATATGCACCGGGTATCAATCTTACCCCATATCGCGAGGGTAGATTCACTTCCTTCTCGATCCTCAAGGCAACACCTCGACGCGAAAAGTTGAGAAAATCCAATTCTTGTGTATACTCTTCCGAATAGCCATTCAGTACTACCCCTTTATTAATATCAAGGGAAGAGTTATGCAACTGCAACTCTTGAGGTGTGGGATTTATAACCAATCCATTGTGATTGAGCTTTTCGCCCAACAACATACCAAAGTCTTGATTTTCACCACGTTGCAACGAGAGGTCTTGTGCCAACACCGTTGCACAAAGCGATATGAGAAATATTAAAAAAATGGATTTACGCATAAACATCAATCATCAAGAAATACACCAAGTGCAAAATTAACAAAACATTCGCAAAAAAGAAACCACCCATGCAGTGCTTTACAACACAGCATGAGTGGTATATTGTCAAGCAGGTTACAAAAACCTACCCATCAAGCGTACATTAGTCGTTGTATACGGGCAATGTACCGTAATCCTTAGAGTAACGCAACATTTGCTCGGCATAACCCTCAGTATAGTCGAGTGTTACGTCGATGATGTTACCCTCTGCATCGTAGTGAGCAGTGTACACGGGGTTAACAAAGCCCTTGTAAGGAGCAAGATTGAGTGCCTCGTAGCGAGCCAATACCTCTTTGTGGAGTTCGGGATCAACCTTCACAGCATATTTCTCAACCAAGATACGACCGGCTTCATAGTCACCCTCGCTCTTGATGCGTTGAATTTCAGCAAGTTGTTGGCCGAAGATTTCGCGCAACTTCACGTAGTCGTTAATCTTCACATAACGTTTGCCATCAACCACAGCAAACTCGATTACGTTGTCGGCCTTACCCAACTCGTAAGCCCAAGCAGCGATCAATTGACGGTCGCGCATGTGGCTCTCCTCAACGTCCTTACCGGGTTCGATACGGTGCAATTGAGTCATCAAGCCGTTCATCATTTGTTGATAGTAGCAAGCCTTGTAAGCCTCGGCATTGGGGATGATACCCAATTCAACCAACTTAGCATCGGCCATGTAGTAGAGAGCAAAGAGGTCGGCACGAGCTTCCTCGAGAGTAGAACCGTGAGCCTTCAAAGCATCGGGGTCAACACCGGGGAGCAACTTACCAGAACCGTGACCCAAGCACTCATGCAAGTCGGTGTGCAAGTCACCTGTGATACCACCATACTCAGCGAGCAATTGACGCTCTACATCGCTGTAAACGAACTCCTCGTTGAAGCCGTTACCCTTAGCAGCCTCGGCATAAGCCTCGGTGATGTTGTCGATAGTAACCGACTTAGAACCGTGAGTAGCACGAATCCAGTTGGCATTGGGGAGGTTGATACCGATAGCTGTAGAAGGATAGCAGTCGCCGGCAAGGATAGCAGCAGTGATAACCTTAGCAGATACACCTTGTACGCTCTCTTTCTTGAAACGAGCCTCTGTGGGAGAGTTATCCTCGAACCATTGAGCATTCTCGCTGATAAGTTCGGTACGACGTGAAGCCTCAAGATCCTTGAAGTTTACAACCGACTCCCAGCTTGCTTTCATACCGAGGGGGTCGCCATAAGACTCAGTGAAACCGTTCACGAAGTCGATGCGGCTGTCAAGGTCTTTTACCCACAAGATAGCATACTCGTCGAAAGTCTTCAAATCGCCGGTACGATAGTACTCGATAAGTTTCTCGATAACAGCCTTTTGTTGCTCGTTCTCGGCAACAGTAGCAGCTTTTTCGAGGTACTCAACGATGCGAGCGATAGCTTGACCATAACGACCATCGATTTTGTACACCTCTTCATAGATTTTGCCATTACGCTTAACAAGACGGCTGTTAAGACCGTAAGAGATGGGAGTAGCGTCGTTGGGGTCCTTCATAGCGTTGTAGAAAGCCTCAGCCTCAGCTTGAGTAACACCATCATAGTAGTTACCGGCTGAAGTAGCCACAACATCCTCGCCATCAGCTTGGTTGGTACGCTTGGGCATGATAGTAGGATCAAACATGATGGGCATAAGAGTGGCCAAGAATTGCTCCACTGTCTCACCCTCGCGCAAGGGCAACTTAGCAGCATCAACAGCCTTTACAGCCTCGGCAAAGAACTCTTGTGAGAAAGCGGGGATAATCTTGTCGCTTGAATAGTGGTGGTGCAAGCCGTTTGCAAACCATATTTGCTTGATATATGTCTCGAAAGCAGCCCAGTCGGCAGTAGTTTTGTCACCTTGGTAGTCGGTGTAGATAGCCTCAAGGGTGTAACGAAGAGGCAAGCTCCACTTGCTATTTTGGTCGAAAAGAATGTCGCGACCATAGAGAGCAGACTCTTGCAAGAAATAGATAAGTTTCTTTTGTTCGAGGGGTAACTCGTCGAAACCTTTAACTTGATAGCGAAGCACTTCGAGGTCGGCAAAACGCTCAACTGTGTAGTCAAACTCCGCATTCTCTTTTTGGTTTGCACCGGGAGCGCAAGCCATGAGTGACAATGAAGCCAACATAATACAGATGTTTTTTTTCATAGAAAAACAATTAATTGGTTATAGTTTACTTTATAATGATTTATTCTTATTCGACATACAATACCAGTCCCTTCAGGTATTCACCCTCGGGATGATAGATATTAACCGGGTGATCGGCAGGTTGAGTGAGCTGATGCAGGATGCGCACCTTACGACCCGACTGAGCCGCTGCTGTAAACACCGCCAAGCGGAAGTTCTCCTTGCTCACCACTTGCGAACAAGAGAATGTAAAGAGTATACCACCGGGACGTATCTTCTCGAACGCCTTGGCATTGAGTTTGCGATAGCCTTGCAGAGCGTTATTGAGCACTTTGCGATGCTTGGCAAATGCAGGAGGGTCGAGAATAATGAGGTCGTAATTGTCGCCCATAGCATCGAGATACTTGAAAGCATCTTCGGCAAATGCTTTGTGACGAGGATCGCCGGGGAAGTTCAACTCAACGTTTTGACAAGTAAGGTCAATAGCCTTGGCCGAACTGTCGACCGAGTGTACCAACTCGGCACCACCGCGCATGGCATAGAACGAGAAGCCACCGGTGTAACAGAACATATTGAGTACCTTGCGACCACGTGAATAACGCTCGAGGAGCGAACGATTCTCTCGTTGATCAACAAAGAAGCCGGTCTTCTGACCACGCAACCAATCGACATGGAATGTCAAGCCGTTTTCAGTAGCTGTATCCTCACCTACACCACCTAACAAATATTCGTTCTCTTGTTCGAGAGCAGCTTTGTAAGGGAGCGTTGTCTCCGATTTATAATATATATTGTCAAGTTTGTCGCCCATAACTTCTTTGAGTGCCTTGGCCAATGTATGACGTGCATAGTGCATACCGGGACTGTGAGCTTGCATAACTGCAGTATTGCGATATATATCGATGATGAGACCGGGCAAATTATCGCCCTCACCATGTACCAAACGATAGGCATTGTTGTAGTCGCCATTCTCCAGACCCAGACTGCGACGCATCTCGTAGGCTACGCCCAATCTTTCGCAATAGAATGAATGGTCAATCTCGACAGGTGTAAACGAGAGAATACGCACCGCTATACTACCAATTTGATAGTGACCTACACCTATAAAGTTTCCTTGCCAATCCTCTACTGTAACAACATCGCCCTCGAGAGGCTCGCCAATTACACGTTGTATTGCCCCAGAGAATACCCAGGGATGGAAACGGCGGAATGAATCTTCTTTACCGGGTTTGAGTATAAATCTACTTTGTGACATAATTATCGTATGTTACTTAAAGAAAAACTTAACAATATCATTGGCATTGGCATAGATAAGCAAGCCAAACAAGAGGAAGAGGCCCACCGTTTGAGCTATCTCCATAAACTTTTCACTCGGCTTACGACGAGTTACTACCTCAAACAAGAGGAATAGTACATGACCACCATCGAGAGCAGGAATAGGCAATATGTTCATAAATGCCAAAATCACAGAAAGGAAGGCTGTCATGTTCCAGAATGAGTACCAGTCCCATGTAGGAGCAAAAAGGCTACCGATAGAACCAAAACCACCCAGACTGTTGGCACCCTCTTTGGTAAATACATACTTAAAGTCGCTAACATAGTTGGTCAAACGGCTCACACCCAACTCTATACCACGAGGAATAGACTCCCAGAAACTATACTTCTTGGTAACAAAAGTATATACCTCGGCAAGAGGTGCCATTGCAAC
>CAJGDT010000148.1 GCA_904502265.1 uncultured Barnesiella sp.
CTTTTGCAAATACAAATATAGATTACATAACCGACAACAAACACCCATATCCATATACGCTTTTGCAAATCAAGCAACCATTAATCAACCCTATAAACCAACAGAAATACAACAACTACCTATAAATATGTCAATTACGACACAATATCAACAATTATTTATAGATTGTAAAACCAAACAACCCCCAAATCACATAAATATAGATATAAACACATATTTATAACACTATTTATCAGCAACTTAGATATATATTTCTAAATCTTTTTATAATGCAGATATAAAAGATAGCACGATTCGCTTATTTGCTTTTGGAAACAAACATTTGCAAGCACAAATCTCATATTCTCATTTGTGTATTTGCTTTTTCAATTTTTCTTATTTACTTTTGCAAACAGCAAAATCTGCGATTGTTAAACAAATTAACACTATTTCTTATGGTAGAAAGGCTCAAATTTTACATAGAAACGCAAGGCATGCTCACCTCTCAATTTGCCGATGCAATAGGAATGCCTCGTTCATCATTCTCACAATTACTCACCGGTCGCAACAAATCAATCAGTAATGCTACCATTGGCAAAATTCATGCAGCATTCCCCGACCTCTCGATTGTGTGGTTACTCTTTGGCGAAGGCGAAATGATGAACAGCACCAACATGGACAAACCGACAGAAACGACACAACAGTCGCAACTTTCTATCTTCGGCGAGAATGAGATATTTGAGAGCGATGCCGAGGTTGATGCGAAATATGCCAAGGAAATAGAAGTTGAAAATCGCCCTATTTTGCAACAACCAAGTGATGCCACACAAGCAAGCGAACCCCGAGGGCCGGTATACCACTCACTATATACACCGCAAGCCAACAACAAACGCATCACTCACATCGTCGTGTATTATAACGACAACACATTTGAGACACTCCGCCCCGAGTAATATTATATATATAATGTGTAGTTATTGCATCGACATGTTGCACCGAGAAAAATTAATTCGTAATTTTGTCTCAGGTATGACTTAAAAACAACCCAACAATGAAAAAACATATTCTTGACCTACGGCTCACCGAGAACATACAATTACACTCGGCCTACGCCTTGATGAAATTTCGCCCCGTAGAGGGCACACTACCCGAGATGCTACCAGGACAATTTGCCGAGGTGCGCATTAGTGACAGCACAAGTACCTACTTGCGTCGTCCCATCTCAATTCACAATGTCGTTGATGGCGAATTGTGGCTACTCGTTCGTCGCGCCGGCGAAGGCACATGTAAGTTAGCCTCATATGCTGTGGGTAGCGTTGTCAACATGGTATTGCCCTTGGGCAACACCTTTACAATGCCCACCGATCGCGAGCGTCGTCCCTTGCTCATAGGTGGCGGTGTTGGTGTTGCACCCTTGCTCTATTGGGGTAAGCAGCTTGCTGCACAAGGCATGCGTCCGGCATTCTTGTTAGGTGCTCGAAGTGCCAACGACCTATTGCAACTCGACGAGTTTGCAGCTGTTGGCGACGTATATCTCTCTACCGAAGATGGCTCAAAAGGCGAGAAAGGCTTTGTTACCCAACACTCGGTGCTTGGTGAAGAGTTTTCATATATCTACACATGTGGTCCCAAGCCTATGATGCAAGCCGTAGCTCGCATAGCTCGTGAGCACAACACTCCTTGCGAAGTATCGCTCGAGAACCTTATGGCCTGTGGCGTGGGTGCATGTCTTTGCTGTGTAGAGGACACTGTCGAGGGTCATGTGTGTGTATGTAAAGAAGGTCCCATATTTAATATCGATAGACTGAAATGGTAGATTTAAGCGTTAAAATAGGAAATTTGGAGTTGAAAAACCCCGTAATGACAGCGTCAGGTACATTTGGCTATGGTCTTGAATTTGCCGATTTTATCGACCTGTCGCGCTTGGGTGGTATCATCGTTAAGGGTACAACACTCAATCATCGTGAAGGCAACCTCTATCCTCGCATGGCCGAGACTCCTTCGGGTATGCTCAATGCTGTAGGTTTGCAAAACAAGGGTGTCGAGTATTTTGCCGAGCACATTTATCCGCAAATCAAAGACATCGACACCAACATGATTGTCAACGTGTCGGGTGCTTGTGTTGAGGATTACGTGGCAACAGCCGAGCGTATTGCCTCGTTGGAGAAGATTCCGGCCATTGAGTTGAACATTTCATGTCCCAACGGTAAACAAGGCGGTATGGCCTTTGGTACTTCGTGCGAAGGCGCTGCTTCAGTAGTAAAGGCTGTTCGACAAGTATACCCCAAAACACTCATCGTGAAACTTTCGCCCAACGTTACCGATATAGCCTCTATAGCATGTGCCGTTGAGGCCGAGGGAGCCGACTCGGTATCTCTTATCAACACTCTCATGGGTATGTCTATCGATGCCGAGCGTCGTCGTCCTCGATTGTCTACCATTACCGGTGGTTTGTCGGGTGCTTGCGTCAAGCCCGTTGCTCTTCGCATGGTGTGGCAAGTTGCCAAGGCGGTGAAGATTCCTGTAATAGGATTGGGAGGTATTTCATCGGCTACCGATGCCATCGAGTTTATGTTGGCCGGTGCTTCGGCTATTCAAATAGGAACTGCCAACTTTATCGATCCGGCTATCACCGTGAAGGTGGCCGATGGTATCGAAGAGTACCTTACACGACACGGATTTAAGTCGGTAAGCGAAATTGTTGGAGCACTCGAAGTGTAACGATTTAAAGCAGTAATATATGCGAATTGGGGTGCACTCATCGAGTTGCACCCCAATTCTTTTTATACTTTATTACATATTATAAGTACCAGGCTGTTATCGGCTATCGTTGTGGCAAAGAGATATACCTCGCCACCATCGCGCACTTTCAGCTTCTTGCGTAGCTCTACAGCCGATAATGGAAAGTTGCGCGTGGTAATGTTGCATGCACTATATTGCTTGGCAAATCCTTTGCACAAGCTCGACGAGAAGGGCAGTACCTCGATTACTCGGAAGGACCTTCCGGCAAAATCATCAATCATCACTTGCGAGGTGTACAGATGACTATTCTTGTGCAATTTCTCCACATTATATATATTGCACAGTGAGCGAAACATACCTGCCTTGAGCAGTGCTGTATCGGGTTCATATAGATAAGCACCGGCCTGCGTTGCTATAGGGCAGGGCGCTTGTGGCTCATTGTCATAGCAGAATGATAGTTCCTTAACATCCCCGTTGCGACCTATAACCGCACACGTTACATCGCATTCATCCTGTTTATATTCAGACGGTTGTGCATCTATCACAGCCAATATCTCTTTACATTCATTATTGAGAGATACGACATACAACCTACATGGACGGCCTATCTCTTGACGCAACATCGACATATCGACCATAGGCGACAGCTTGATTATAAGCCTTTTACAACGTGCCAACAGCATCGGCATCATTTCCAACACATTAGGCTCACAATCGGCCAAGGCATACAACCGCTCGTGCGACTTGCCTCGACGCGCCGGATCGATAAATATTGTGTCGAACGAGCGCTCGTGTTCTGTCAGGAACTGGTTACAGTCACTATTATACACGGTTATATTATTCAGTCCGAGTTCGGCAAAGTTGTGTCGGGCAACATGACAATACAAAGCATTTTGCTCAACATACACAGCCTCATCGACACAGCGAGACATATAATAGGTGTCAATACCCAATCCACCTGTAAGGTCGCACAGCGAACGGCCTTTTACCAATCGTTGCTTGTACATAGCAGTCTCTTGTGACGAACATTGTTCGGTAGAGAGCAACGACGGAAATACAACACGGTCATGAGCATACCAGTCGGGAATTTTCTTTTCAAGCCTACGACTGCGAGCTTCAATCTGCGTGATAGCAAGCTCCAACGAAAAGTCGGTCGACGAGTGTTTCTTCAGTCGCAGTCGCATCGCATCTTCGCCAAGATGTTGCTTGACAAAAGAGAAAAATTGTTCGTTCCACTCAGGTAGTTGTTGGTAATCCATGGAATAGCTAATCTTTATTCTTCAAAGATTCTTCTTTAAGTTTCAAGTATCTTTTAATAAGTTTGTATACTTTTACTAATATAAGAAATGGAATTATCGCTATTAGTAAAAGAACTATCATCATCAATATTGATGTCAAACCAGTATTCATTTAAAATAATTTTAAAAAATAAAATGTATATGCGACAAATTTACTATAAAAAAGACAAATTGCAAATTTTTACTACTTCTAATAATATCAAATATTACTTCCTACATATTTTCCTATAATTTATATTATGTTAAATAGGATATATAAAATAGAAAATTGGATACTCTCTCGGCTTGGTTGGCACGAAAAGGTATCCATATCAATAAGGTACGTCGCTACTACTGTTATAATGTCTTCAAGTGAGAAATTAAACCGTGAATATCTTCTTCGGTAGTATCCCACGAAGTTACCAGACGCATTTCGCCCTCAGGCTCGTTCCAATAATAAAAGTAATATTGCTCATGCAACTTACGAGACTTCTCTATGGGCATTGTCAAGAATAGCTGATTGCTCTCTACCGGCTGTGTAAACGTTACATCGTCGAGCTTGCGCAACTCGGTGGCAAGCAGTTGAGCCATCTCATTAGCATGGCGAGCGCAGCGCAACCATAGCTCATTGCTGAGGAAGGCAGTAAACTGTGCCGACAAGTAGCGCATCTTGCTTGCCAACTGGCATGCCTGCTTGCGGAAGTATCGGCCCTCTCCTATC
>CAJGDT010000149.1 GCA_904502265.1 uncultured Barnesiella sp.
CTAAAGGACAACCTTTGTTAAAAGAATTTCCTGTTAATGGCTCCTTCTATATTGGTATCTATCAGGGTACTATTTCTGCACAGGATATAATAATTAGGTATAGACAGAAGGAGAATGGTTTGTGGAGTAAACCTCGCACACCTAAGCACATACATTGGGCTGTAGATATATTAATAAAACAATATCAGGACAATCAAACTACAAATCAGTTGTTAGATTTCTTTATTGATATATGGGATAATAATATTTCGCCTTGGCATACCAATGCGGAGCGAATGGCATTTATAGATCCTAGGACATTATTAAACGATGTAAATAGAGAGGCTGTGCAATATGCAGCGTTGGCGCAAAAAGGTGAATATAGTGTTAAGTTTTTAATTCTTTTAGCAAAGTTACTAATGGCACAGGAGAAAACTAATAATAATCATGCGTATATGTTCCGTCAATTATTAGAATCTCTTAAGAACCATGACAATATTTTCAAGATTGTTTCAACTGCAACACATAGATAAATGCAATATTCATTTGAGTCTAATAATAAAGATTTCGCCCTTCTGCATGGTGATTGTATGGAATTGCTAAAACAGCTTCCAGACAACTCCATTGATGCCATTTTTGCAGACCCACCATACTTCTTGAGTAATGGTGGTATCAGCGTACAAAGTGGTAAGCAAGTGTGTGTGGACAAAGGAGAGTGGGATAAGGGAGGTACACCTGAAAGCATATATCTATTCAATCAACAATGGTTGTCATTATGCAGAAATAAACTTAAAGATGATGGTACAATATGGGTTTCTGGTACTCATCATAACATCTTTGTCGTTCAACGTTGTTTGCAAGAACTTGGCTATAAAATACTTAATGTAATTACCTGGCAGAAGTCAGATCCTCCACCTAATTTATCTTGTCGCTATTTCAATTTTTCAACCGAATTAGTTATATGGGCAAGAAAGCATGAAAAGAAGCCTCATAAATTCAATTATGAAATCATGAAGCAACTTAATGGGGGAACGCAAATGACCGATGTATGGCGCATCCCTTCAGTGGGAATGTGGGAAAAAACTTGCGGTAAACATCCTACGCAGAAAACACTTCGTTTGCTTTATCGCATAATCTTGGCATCGACAAATAAGGGAGATACGATTCTTGACCCATTCGCTGGAAGTTCTACAACGGGTATTGCTGCAAATCTATTAGGTCGAAAATTTATTGGCATTGAACAGGATGATAGTTTCATAGAATTAAGTAAGCGTCGTCGTACATTACTAGAAAATGTGGAAGAAGCTGAAAAGCTTCTTTATAAAATGCGCGAAATGTCAGATGAAACAACGGTATTAGTTAATCATGCTCGTCCAAAGGATTATGAGTTAATGCTACAAAAAGGTCTTTGTTATCTTCGTGCAGGAGATAGCAAGGGCTCATTGCTTGTGCAAAAGGGATTTGAGCGATTGGGATACGTATTATTACATAGTAATGGTGAAAATGCCAAACTATTTCCATTGACAAAAAAGGGGTTCCAAATTTGGACCGCAGCAAATTTACGTGCTATCGGATTTTCTGCTGAAAATGCACCTTACTATGCAGTCTTACAATTTGACCCAACGAAGCAAATATTATTTGATAGAATTGACAATCTTAGACAACGTTATTATACCACTGTTGCCAAAATTCGCCCATTAAGAGATTTCATCAATATATAGAATTTCACAATCCCCCAAATTGTCTTACACCTGCCACTTAGGGGCGGTAAGGTGGGTTGTTGCCGTCGGATTTTACCTTTACATCATAGCTATCGTCTTTCATCTGCAAGAAATTGTTGGATACTTTGAGTTCCTTCTGCATCATTTCCTCTTTTGACGGCAATGTTTCATCTTCGAGATAACGAATAATCTTGCGCGCACGCAATAAACGACGCTCTTGCACCCAACGACGATAGGCCTCAATAGGGTCGAGACATCCTGACATGACAACTCCTGCACCACCCGAAAGTACACTACTACCCACCGATGTCACATCGCTCACTATGGCAGGCACATAGGGTACACTATAGCCACCCCCTTTATATAAATTATGATTAAAGTTCTTCATCATTGTTCTATATACCGCCATCTCTGCTTCAAGTTCCGGTGTTTTCACCTTCGACAAGTGCAACAATAATACATGCAAGAAAAATTCGGAAGGAAGCTCGGGCAGATATTCAAACAATATATTGGAATAATCAGGTGCCGTAAGATAATCTTCTACTGTAGTAGCGGGTGGCACGACAAAAAGAGGTTGATCAAAAGAAAATCGCATACCATCAAGCTGCGGAAGATCGTCCTCCTCTATCTCATCATAACCTTGAGTTATAGAAAAGAGCGAATCGGGCAAAGCTATGGTTTGAGCCTCACACAACACAGCACTTGCTACAAGCACACATAATAATATATATAGCCGTCGATACAAAACTGAAAATAGGATTTGCAACAAAGATAAAGTGAAATTACCAAAAGAATATTGCGATACACTAAATTTAATAATAATTGAGAGTTGTAAACAATACCTATTACAAGCAACGAGGAGTCGAAAACACGTTATGTCATCACTCGAAAGTGACAAATAGGCATAAAAACTGACACTCATTGACATATTTTGCCCCACATTTCTGCCAATAGAGGTCGATAATGTGGCAAAAAAAATTGGCACGGGATTTGAAATAAAGATATCGAAGCCCCTCGATAATGGGACAAAACATAAATTGAATAGTAAAACAAATAAAATATAAGAATTATGGGAAAAATTATCGGTATCGACTTAGGTACAACCAACTCGTGTGTTGCAGTAATGGAAGGCGCTGAGCCTGTAGTAATTGCCAACAGCGAAGGTCGTCGCACAACACCTTCAATTGTAGCATTCGTAGATGGTGGCGAGCGCAAAGTAGGCGAACCTGCCAAACGTCAAGCTATCACCAACCCCACACGCACAATCTTCTCGATCAAGCGTTTCATGGGTGAAACATACGATCGCATTGCCAACGAAGTATCACGCGTGCCTTATAAAGTAGTACGCAGCGACAACAACACACCTCGTGTAGATGTTGATGGTCGCCTCTATACACCCCAAGAAATTTCGGCTATGATTCTTCAAAAGATGAAAAAGACTGCCGAGGACTACTTGGGTCAAGAAGTTACTGAGGCTGTTATCACAGTTCCCGCATACTTCAACGATGCACAACGTCAAGCTACCAAAGAAGCCGGTGAAATTGCAGGTCTTACAGTACGTCGTATTGTAAATGAGCCTACTGCAGCCGCACTTGCTTACGGTCTCGACAAGAGCGACCGCGACATGAAGATTGCCGTATTCGACTTGGGTGGTGGTACATTCGATATCTCAATCCTCGAGTTGGGTGATGGCGTATTTGAAGTAAAATCGACCAACGGTGACACACACCTTGGTGGTGATGACTTCGACCACGTTATTATCGACTGGCTTGCTGACGAGTTCAAGAACGAAGAGGGCGTAGACCTCCGTCACGACCCCATGGCATTGCAACGCCTCAAAGAGGCTGCCGAGAAGGCAAAGATTGAGTTGTCAAGCACAACTTCTACCGAGATTAACCTCCCCTATATCACACCCGTAAACGGTGTGCCCAAGCACTTGGTTAAGACACTTACTCGTGCCAAATTTGAGCAACTCGCCGACCGCTTGATTCAAGCTACAATCGAGCCCTGCCGCAAGGCTTTGACCGATGCCGGTATGTCAACATCGGATATCGACGAAGTTATCCTCGTGGGTGGTTCAACTCGTATCCCCGCAATCCAAGCTATCGTAGAGAAGTTCTTCGGTAAAGTACCTTCAAAGGGTGTAAACCCCGACGAGGTTGTAGCACTCGGTGCTGCTATCCAAGGTGCTGTATTGGCAGGTGACGTTAAGGATGTACTTTTGCTCGACGTTACTCCCCTCTCACTCGGTATCGAGACTTTGGGTGGTGTGATGACCAAGCTTATCGATGCTAACACTACTATCCCTACTCGTAAGAGCGAAATCTTCTCAACTGCAGCCGACAACCAACCCTCAGTAGAGATTCACGTATTGCAAGGCGAGCGCCCCATGGCCAAAGACAATAAGACCATCGGTCGCTTCCACCTCGACGGCATACCCGCAGCTATGCGCGGTGTTCCCCAAATTGAGGTAACATTCGACATCGATGCCAACGGTATCCTCAACGTATCAGCCAAGGATAAAGGTACAGGCAAAGAGCAAAGCATTCGCATCGAGGCTTCAAGTGGCTTGAGCGATGCCGAAATCCAACGTATGAAGGAAGAGGCTGCTGCTAACGCTGAGGCTGATGCCAAGGAAAAAGAGCGCATCGAGAAACTCAACCATGCAGATGCCATGATTTTCCAAACAGAAAAACAACTCAAAGAGATGGGCGACAAGCTCCCCGCCGACAAGCGTAGCAACATCGAGAGTGCATTGGGCAAACTCAAAGATGCTCACAAAGCACAAGACATTGCTGCTATTGACGCTGCTACCGAGGAGTTGAACAACGTGCTCCAAGCCGCTGCTCAAGACCTCTACAACGCTCAAGCTCAACAAGGTCAACCCGCTCCCGACATGAACGCAGGTGGTCAACCCGGCAACGACAACAAGGGCGCCGGTGACTTCACCGACGTAGACTTCGAAGAAGTAAAATAATAACTA
>CAJGDT010000150.1 GCA_904502265.1 uncultured Barnesiella sp.
CGAAAGGTCTACCACCTCAACCCCTTCGGTAAGCAAACCGGGGCACTCGATCTGTGGGGGTAATATCTGTGCATCATCGTCTTGCGTGAGCGAAAGGTGTATGAGCGTCTGCTCACCCATCCACAACACACTCGAATCCATCACAGCCTCGACCACAACAGGCTGTTGTGCACGAGAAACTGTAAAGGCCGACAACGTCAGAGCTACTATAATCAAGATTATATTTCTCATATACAAAAACATAGTTTAATGGCTTATCCACGCTTCTTGAACAAATTCATCAACGCTACGACATAGTCTTCGTCGGTAGCAACAGAAGTAACATCGACACCATTGCGACGGCATATATCCAAAGCCAACGATTGACGCTTCTGCCACCACTCGGCATAGGCTTTGCGTACACGAGCCGATGAAGTATCAATCCACTCCTCAGTACCACGCTCTACATCGCGCATTTTCATAAGACCTACGTCGGGGAGTTCGGTTTCGCGCTTGTCATATACCTGCAATGCCACCACATCATGACGGCGATTGGCAATGAGCATGGCATCGTTGTATGAGGGCGGTGCGATAAAGTCGGAGATAAGGAAGGCGGTACAACGACGTTTGATAACGTTGGTGGCATACTCAAGTGCCAACTTCAGGTCGGTACCGGTACCTTCGGGTTCAAATCCAATGAGCTCGCGGATGATATAAAGAATATGCTTTTTACCTTTCTTGGGAGGAATAAATTTCTCGATCTTATCGGTAAAAAACAAGACTCCGATTTTATCGTTGTTCTGTATAGCCGAGAAGGCAAGAGTAGCAGCAATCTCGATCATCATGTCGCGCTTCATAGCACCAACGGCACCAAAGTTACGACTTGCCGACATGTCAACTAACAACATCACGGTGAGCTCACGCTCCTCCTCAAAGACCTTGATATAGGGTTTATTGTGACGTGCAGTCACATTCCAATCTATATCGCGCACATCATCGCCATACTGATACTCGCGCACCTCCGAGAAAGCCATACCACGACCTTTGAAGGCCGAGTGGTACTGACCCGCAAAGATATTGCGCGACAAGCCGCGCGTCTTTATCTCGATGTGGCGTACTTTCTTGAGCAATTCGCTATTTTCCATACACTCTACTCAGTATGATTAATGATTGAGTGATTTATCAAGGTACTTCAACACGGTTGAGGATCTCGCTGATAATCTCTTCAGCTGTCATATTGTTGGCTTCAGCCTCATAGCTAAGACCGATGCGGTGACGCAAAACATCATGACACACGGCACGTACATCCTCGGGGATAACATAACCACGCATCTTCAAGAAAGCATAGGCACGGGCAGCCAAGGCCAAGTTGATAGAGGCACGAGGTGAGGCACCGAATGAAATCATATTCTTGAGGTCGCGCATGCCATACTCCTCGGGGAAACGAGTTGCAAAAACAATGTCGACAATGTAACGCTCAATCTTCTCATCGATATATACCTTGCGCACAATCTCACGAGCCTCAATAATATCGGCAGGTGTGAGTACAGGGCGTACTTCCTCAAAGAGGTTGTCGATATTGCGACGAATAATCTCACGCTCCTCCTCTTTCTTGGGATAACCAATAACCACCTTGAGCATAAAACGGTCTACTTGCGCCTCAGGTAGAGGATAAGTACCCTCTTGTTCGATGGGGTTTTGTGTAGCGAGTACGAGGAAGGGATCATCGAGCTTGAATGTTTTCTCGCCAATAGTTACTTGACGCTCTTGCATTGCCTCGAGCAAGGCACTTTGCACCTTGGCAGGGGCACGGTTTATCTCATCGGCCAAGATAAAGTTGGCAAACACCGGACCGCGCTTGATTTGGAACTGCTCTTTTGACTGACTATATACCATAGTACCCACAACGTCGGCAGGCAACAAGTCGGGTGTAAACTGTATACGATTATACTTGGCATCTATAAGCGAAGCCAATGTTTTGATGGCCAGTGTTTTTGCAAGACCGGGAACACCCTCGAGCAAAATGTGTCCGTTTGACAACAAACCTATCAAGAGAGAATCCACCAAATGTTTTTGACCCACAATAATGCGGTCCATACCCATGGTAATGGTATTGATAAATGTACTTTTTCCGGCTATCAGTTCATTCAACTGTCTGATATCGACTGTTTCACTCATATCTGTATATTTTAATGTTATTATTCGCAGTATAATTATTGTGCAAAGGTAAATATATATAAGGTGCTATCGCATGCATAACTGTTAAAAAATAGCATTTTGTTAATTAAAAATATTTAAAGCAATACCATTTCAAGTCTACTCTACTTACGCATGCGCTGCTTTATAACAGCCGCCTTTTCCAATGCAACATTTATGGCAGTAGTATCGTTGACGTCGATACCATATTTTTGAGCCGGAGGTATTACTATAACTGTACCCACAGGCACATTGTCGGGATTAGCAATAATGTTACTATTCTCTTCATAGATATACACCCAGAACGCTTTGTGACCATAGTGTTTGTATGACATATTGGTAAGAAATACACCTCGGCGAATGGTGTCAACGACAACCGGAACGACCGGCTGCTCGATAGTAACAGGTACTACCGAATCAATTGCAATAGTCTCTACCGTGTCACACTCTTCCACTACAACTTCTTCTATTACTTGTGAGCTTTTATCGACAAGCAATGAGTCGGAATGTCCGGAATTGTGCAACAAATAATTCCTAAAGGTCGGGACACATACTAAAAGTAATGCTATAGCAGCAACAAATACTATTACCGTAGCAACAACACCAATCCATACACCCTTGAGATATGCCTTCGATGTATTCTTTTCTTTATCTGCCTCCTGCGTAGCGGGTTCTTCGGCAGTAACAGACGGAGTGGTGTCTTCCACAACAACATCTTCTTCGATTTTTGTTTCAGGTATTACTTGGGCATCTTCAACAGGAACAATTTCTGTTTCCTCGGTGGAATGGGCAATTTCTTGTTCCTCGTTTGGCTCAGTCTGTAGCGAATCGGGGGTTATATGCAATTGCTCTGTTTCGACAGGTTTTACCAAGGGCGGTTCGGCAGATAACTCCTCTACTACAGCGACCTCAATCTCCTCCTCGGTATTATTATCACCCATTTCATCGATATCTGACGACTCCGAGACAATAGGAGCATTATCCGGCAATTCCTCTACACAGAAACAGGCAAAAGGCTCGTTAACGGCTTCTCTTACTGCTTTGGCAGGGGTAAACGTGAGTTTGTAATGTCCAGGAATGATTGTGCGCTCGCCACTTTGCACATTAACACTTGCACGCTCCTCAACCCACACAGGCTTAAAGACGCCCAAACCACTTATACGGAGAACTTCGCCCGATGAAATGGTTTCGGTCATTATGGCCAAGAGTTCTCTAACAAAGTTCTCAGCTTCACGCTTGGTGCAATTTTGTTTTTGCGCCAAGAGTTCTACCAATTCGGGCATTGTTATTTTCTTGTTCATACCTATTTGCGTGTTTTCAGTTGGTTCTTTATTGCATTATTGGGTTTAAACACCAGTACAATCTTGGGAGGAATGAGCATACGCTTGCCTGTAGCGGGATTGACCGATATACGCTCCATCTTTTTACGGACTTCGAACGTTCCCAATCCTTGCAACATGATACTATCCATCTGTGTACAGCGTTCCACCACCGTATCACAGAATACATCGAGCATAGACTCTATCTCCTCACGACTTTTATCAAGTCGCAATTGCAACTTTTTTACCAGTTCTTTATGTTCCACTTTATAGCAATTGAATATTAGCACAAAGATATATTTTTTCGATGAAATGGAGTATAACAGCGGTAGAATAATAGCAAAGCAGTTGCATCATTTTTGTGATACAACTGCTTTATTATGATAAAATAGAGTATAGGTTTAGACAAGTTTGTCGTATGCCTCTTTGACACGATCTAAAGCACGCTGCAAGGAGAGTCGAGGACATCCGAGATTGAAGCGAACAAAGCCACTACCACCCTCGCCATACATAGCACCCGAACTAACAGCAACGCCAGCCTCATGGGTAAAGAAATGCATCAGTTCCTTATCGGACATGTGTAATCCTCGCGCATCGAGAAACACCAAATATGAGGCTTGAGGGCGTATCATATCAAGACGTGGCATGTGAGTGCGAAGATACTCTTGCATATAATCGATATTACCTTCGACATACTCTAACATCTGTTCCAACCACTCCTCACCTTCATTGTACGCAGCAGCAACTGCTTCTGTAGCAAAAAGATGCGCTGTATCAAGCTCTCTATGTCGCAAGAATCGAGCATATCGTTCTCGTATATCATCATTGGGTATTATGTGATAAGAACTTTTAAGACCGGCTATATTGAAGGTCTTGCTTGCAGCCATAAGAGTAATACTGTTTTGCTCGGCCTCCTTGCTCACAGTGGCAAAGGGTATGTGCTTATAACCCTTCAATGTCATATCGCAGTGTATCTCGTCAGACACTACCAATACATTGTATTGTGCACATATCTTGGCCATGCGACTCAACTCCTCGTAAGTCCAGACACGACCACCGGGATTGTGAGGATTACATAGGAAAAAGACTTTACTTCGTGACGCTTTGCGCTGAAAATCTTCAAAATCTATTTCGTATTGCCCATTGACA
>CAJGDT010000151.1 GCA_904502265.1 uncultured Barnesiella sp.
ATGTTGCTACGATGAAGAGGTACTCACCGAACGCGACCGTTACAACGACATGTTGCTCACCCGCTTGCGCACCCGACAAGGCATTGATGAGGCCAAAGTTGCGACTCAATTCAATCCTACATATATCAATTATATGTATCGCATGGCTCAACCACACATTGCGAGTGGTAACATAGAACATGCTGATGGTTTTTTACGCATAACACGACAGGGACTTTTTATTAGCGATAGTATTATCAGTGACCTTTTTATAGTTGAATAAAACAACAGTTCTCACTAAAAACTAATACAGAAATCTCCTGTACACATTGTATTTGTTTTAAAAAAAAATAAATTTGCGCATTCATTTACAACATATAAACCATTCTACACCATGACAAAAAAGTTATATACACTTTTATGCGCTACTTTCATTTCAGCCATAAGTTTCGTAAATTATGCCTCAGTCATTTCAGCTGATAAAGCTAAGGAAACAGCCGATATTTTCTTATCACTCGACAACGAATGGCATGGTACTACCGATGCTCATGTGCAATTAATCGAAAAAGGCGGCATTGCAGCATACTACATAGTACAATATAAAGGTGGTGGATGGGCTATCGTATCGGCACAGTCTTCATCATCTCCCGTTATTGGTTACAACCCAACCGGAGAATTTGTAGCACCGGCACCTGTAAGCGAACTGCTCGACTTCAACGCCAACATCATTACAGCACGCGCCAAAGATTTTGGTAATGTAGAACACGTAGGTTGGCAACGGGTAAAACAACGCAAGGCTCCTGCCGAAAGCATTACAACTACTACCCCCGATATAGCACCTCTTATTACCATCGATCTCAACCAACGAGAACCATTCAACGCCTATTGTCCGGTGCATAAAGAAAATAAATCATTGGTAGGTTGTGTGGCAGTGAGTATGACTCAAGCTATGATGGTACAAGGATATCCTCATAGACCTACAGGTAGTTACTCATACAACTCAAAGGTTACCGGCACACATAGCATCAACTACGATGCCGAAGCACCATACGACTGGAACGCCATATATTCAAGCGAAAGGAGTGGCGACTATGACGAGGTGGCTCGCATGCTATATCATGCCGGTGTATCGATCAATATGGAATATAGCTCTCAAGCTTCGAGTGCAATGGCCACATTGGTAACCGAGGCTTTGGTACGAAACTTTGGCTACGACAACAAAATTGTGCAATATCTTTCAAAGGTGCCCGATGACAAGGAGTGGCTCGAGATAATACTCAACGAACTCTCTCATGGTCGCGCTGTAGTATATGACGGTCAAGCCAAACAAGGAGGAGGCCACTGCTGGAATATCGACGGCTGGAAACAAGCTACCCAAATGGTACACTGCAACTGGGGTTGGTCGGGCTATGGCAACGGCTACTTTAGCCTCAACAATATGACCGATTCGTATCAAAGCGTCGAGTTCGTTCACGATCATGCCATAGTCATAGGCATACAAGCACCCACATCGCTACCTTACGATATATTACTGAAAGATACCGAATTTGTTGAAGGCTCAACAGCCGAATCGAGACTTACATACATCGAAGTACTATCGACCGATAAAGAGGCAACATATAGTTACGAGCTATACGGCCCCAACAACACAACTTCGCCTTACAAAATAAACGACAATCAACTTGTATCGGGCGAAAAAGTTACCAACAGCGACAAGTTCAAATACCTTCGCATCAAGGCAACTAACACAACCACCGGAAAGTCGTTCGAGAAGATATTCAACATCAATATAGTATCGTCAAGTACATACAATATTTTAGGCACATACAACGCTCATGCCACAAGTGCATTCTCGGGATATCCCGATGAAGAATGGCAAGTAGAGATCATTGCCGATAGATATGACAAGAAAAAGGTGTGGTTACAGCCCATCTGCTCAATGAATGGCTATGACCCCAAAGAAATCTACAGGATATATGCCACCTATAACGAGGCTGATAGCACCCTTACAATGCCTTTAGGCCAAGTATTGTATGAAGTAGCCAAAACCAAGATAGTATGTGGTATAACATATGGCAGCGATGTTGAGACTACAGGAAATATTACACTGAAAGTAACACAATCGGACGCTAATACTCAAATCACATTTGGCAGCGACTATATTTTTGGTTCGGGCAACATTCTCGATAAGAACGGATGGTGGTATCAAGCCATATACGACGTCAGTTTTACAAAACAAACCGGCAGCACAACTGCTCCACAAGGAATTGAGTTAAACACAACCACGTTTGCACTTGACACAAAGGCCAATATGGTTCTTGCCGATGTAAACGTATTATGCAACGGCACTGCCGAGACATTCTACTTTGAGACCTATGGTCCACAAGGCAGTGCATCGCCTTATGCTATAATCGACAATAAATTGGTATCGACCCAAACCATTGACGAAAGCGATGCATTCAAATACCTGCGCATCAAGGCCATCAATACTGTCACAAAAGAGTCGTGCGAAAAAGAATTTAATATCAGTATTATCGAGACTCTTCCCATCTTCAACCTTATAGGCGAATACAAGGCCTTTGCTAACAGTGCTTTCCAAGGAGCGCCCGACGAAGAGTGGACTGTAAACATCTCTATCGACCCCAATATTCCTGATAGATTGTGGATACGCCCCATATGCCTGATAAAAGATATTAATACCCAAGATATCAAACCGATATATGCTACATATAATGGTATTGACAATACAATCAGTATGCCATTGGGTCAAGTGCTGTATGAGCAAGGCGACACGCACCGATTAATATTAGGCATAACATACGATAAAGGCAAAACGAGAGAAATCATTGGCAATCTTGTCCTGAATATTAAACAAAATAAAGGCACTACCACTATTACATTCGACTCATCGGCTATTGTGGGTGTAGGCAATAGTATCGGCGATAATTGGTGGTTGCAAGGATTAAAAAACATTACCTATACAAAAGAGGTAGCACTATCGGATGAAAAAATTGAGGTTGGTGGTATATACTACAATATTACAAGCCAAGACCAAAAGACCGTTGCCGTAACCTACAAAGGTAATAACTACAATGAGCATAAAGATGAATATGTAGGCAAAGTTGTTATACCCGAGACCATCACCTACAATGGCGTAAATTATACCGTTACAGAGATTGCCGACTTGGCATTTGCATCTTGCGAAAATCTCACTACCGTAACCATCGGTAACAACATCACAACCATTGGCGAGCTTGCTTTCTGTTACTGCAACAACTTGACAAGCGTTGTAATACCCGAGAGTGTACGCGCTATCAAAAATCAAGCATTCAGAGGTACAGGTATAAAGAGTACAACCATAGCTTCACACACCACCTATGGTTCATCGGTCTACTACGAATGCCTCAGTCTTTCTGATGTAACTATCGAAGATGGCGTAACTACAATTCCCGACCGCACATTTGGTAATTGTGAAGCTATCACCAATATCGATCTCCCAAGCAGTCTAAAGACAATAGGTGAATATTCATTCTACAATTGTAAAGGTTTGACAAACATTACAATACCGAGCAGCGTAACACATCTGCACGACTTGAGCTTCGGTAGATGTAGCAATCTTACCTCTATTGTTGTTGAAGATGGAAACAAAACATTCGACTCTCGTGAGAATTGCAATGCTATTATTGCCACAGCTACCCATACACTGCTTATTGGTTGTCAAAACACAATTATACCCCAAGGTATCATCAGCATCAGCGCCGAGGCCTTTGCCGAATGTACAGGCTTGACTTCAATAAACATACCGGGTAGTGTTACAAAAATTGACAATATGGCATTTGGTGGTTGTACCAACCTCGCAGAGATATATGTAATGCGCTCCAATCCGCCCGTTATCGGTGAAAGCACTTTCTACGATGTCGATAAAAACACACCTATATATGTACCTACAGAGCGTGTCAATGTATATGAAAAAGCTCTTTATTGGAATGAGTTTAACAATTTCATAGGAAATGGTACTGCTACCGATGGCATAGACATCAAGGATATTGCAGGCAAATACCAAGCCTTTGCACATAGTGCATTCAAAAATTCACCCGATGAAGAATGGGATGTATACATTACAATCGACCCCGGTATTCCCAATAGATTGTGGATACAACCCATCTGTTTGGTTGGAGGTCTTGATGCCGAACATGTTGCTCCCATTTATGCAACATATAACCAAGCCGATGGTGTTATAGACTTGCCGTTGGGACAAGTATTGTATGAACAAAAAGACAAGTACCTCTTGGTATTAGGCGCATCGTTAGACGGTGGAAATACACACGAAACAACAGGTAGTATCGAGTTGTATGTTACTAAAAATAACGACAATGTCGTTATCACATTCAATGAGAATACTCTTGTAGGTGTAGGCAATGAAATAGGCAACCAGTGGTGGTATCAAGCCATATATAGCATTGTATTTACTCAAGTGGAGGCAAATCATACCAACAAGATAAATGTCAATGGCATTTACTACAACATCACAAGCCAAAGCGAGAAAACAGTTCAAGTGAGCTATAAGGGTAACAGCTACGATGAATATTCAAAC
>CAJGDT010000152.1 GCA_904502265.1 uncultured Barnesiella sp.
CACTTCGTACCCCTTTATTTCGTCAATCATCAGCCTCAATCCTTGAGCAATCATTGCGTAAGGCTCAATAATGACTATACGTTTATTTGTGCTCATAGATTCGCTCTTCAAGATGTTGAACCAAAGGTATTAATACTACATCCTCAATAAAGGTATGCTTATTCAGGTCTTCTTCAAGTGAGAATATCTGAAAAAGCAATTCGGTAGTTTGGTCGGCCATACCTATGCCACGTAAGTGTTTTACCAATATATTCTTTAAATCACTCAACTTGTCGTCAATATTGCTATGATTGTTCTTAAAGGTATCAATATCATACTCGGCCTGCATCTTGTGGCAAGCCATGAGCATGCGAATATAAGGAAATACTGTACCCTCCTCGTATGTAAAGTGGTGAATTACCTCTTGCTCATACTCCGAGAAAAATCGTTGCAACACAGCACTGTGAGTAGGTGAACAATGTCCGGTGATAGCCTTCAATTGTTGCTCGATAGGCTTGATGCGAGAATCGATATAATACTTGTGCGAGCGCGACAGATAGCACAACAACTGCTCGATGTCGAGTTGTTCGAGTTCGGCCGGTGTGGGCATATAGTCGGCAAATGTGTATATATTACACATCATCACAAACAGGTCGGGCGACACCCCTTGTCTCATGCACTGCTCGGCCACGCTACTCTCACCTACTCCCAACTCTAATCCAAATCGGGGGAAAAGCAATAGCAAGTTATAGTTAGACTCTATAAGCTCGGCCATGCGCATTTGTGTCGTATATTTTGATGTTATTATACTTGTCATAATATTCTACATATTTTTTGCAAATATAATGAAAAATGCACACTTAACGACATACCCACAAGTAGGTATATTTAGCGCCAGAAATAACAAAAAGTGGGTATAAAAAAAGAAGGCAGAAAGCGTCATGCTATCTACCTTCACTCTTAGTTGCGGAGGCCGGATTCGAACCAACGACCTTTGGGTTATGAGCCCAACGAGCTACCACTGCTCCACTCCGCGATGTTTAACGAGTGCAAAGATACTGCTTTTCATAATACCGTGCAAGTATTTTCCAATATTTTTTATCGAAAAAATCGCGTTACTTTTATATCTATCCGATTATCAGATATTTAATAAGATACCCTTGATTTTATTTTAAAAAAATAGTTGCAAAATGAAATAAATTTTGTACTTTTGCACGGTTTTAAAAAAAATGTGCAATACAATTCATTCACATGGCAGATACTACATACTTGCAAATTGTTGAAGAGGCACGACAGCTTTTCGCTACTAAAGGTCTCACCAACACCACTATGAACGACATTGCAAAGGCCTCGGGAAAAGGCCGTCGCACGCTATATACATACTTTAATAATAAGCAGGATATCTATTGGGCTGTTATTAATTCTGAGATGAATCGCCTTTATGAGCGCCTGGAGGCTGTAGTAAAGAAAGACCTTCCTCCTAACGAGAAACTCGAAGAGTACATAGACGCTCGCCTTGAAGGCATCCGTGAAATTGTGTACCGAAACGGTTCGCTCCGTGCCGAGTTTTTCCGCGATATTGCCGAGGTAGAACATGCACGTAAGAAGATTTCGAAAAGCGAGATAGACCTACTGCGCAAGATTCTCGACGAGGGAGTTTCGAAGGGTAAGTTCATTGTGCACAATTCATTAGCAACAGCTTCTATCCTGCACTGTGCATTCAAGGGCCTTGAAGTTCCCTACATCAAGAATGCCTTTTATGAAGTAGGTGTTGAGCGCAATCGCATTCGTTGCCTTATTACCGACTTTATGTTATATGGTATAATGAGATAATATTAAGATAAAATCCTTAACTAATACTTGTCGCCAACACGACAAGATAAAAAACTTAAAGATATGAAACTACTTGAAGGAAAAGTTGCTGTTGTTACAGGTGCAGCACGCGGTATTGGCAAAGCCATTGCCTTGAAATTTGCGTCGGAAGGTGCTGATGTAGCATTTACTGACCTTGTTATCGACGATAATGCTAAGGCTACTGAGGCCGAAATAGCTGCTTACGGTGTTCGTGCTAAAGGTTATGCTTCAAATGCTGCCAACTATGACGATACTCACAACGTTATCGCCGAGATAATGAAAGACTTTGGTCGAATTGATGTTCTCGTAAACAATGCAGGTATCACTCGCGACGGCTTGATGATGCGTATGGACGAGAAACAATGGGATATGGTTATTAACGTCAACCTCAAATCGGCTTTCAACTTTATTCATGCAGTTACCCCCATCATGATGCGTCAAAAAGGTGGTAGCATCATCAATATGGCTTCGGTTGTAGGTGTGTCGGGTAATGCAGGTCAATCTAACTACTCGGCTTCTAAGGCCGGTATGATTGGTCTTGCCAAGTCAATTGCCAAGGAGTTGGGTTCTCGCGGTATCCGTGCCAATGCTATCGCTCCGGGCTTTATCATCACCGATATGACTGCTCAACTTACCGAGGAGGTGCGTGATGCTTGGGCTAAACTTATCCCCTTGCGTCGTGGTGGCACTCCCGAAGATGTGGCAAATGTTGCTACCTTCTTGGCATCTGACCTTTCATCGTATGTTACAGGTCAAGTTATCCACTGCTGCGGTGGTATGAACACCTAATTAAATTTCACTAATAATCTTTACTTGCGGTGTGTCTCTATACAGTGAGCACACCGCTTTCTTTTTTTATTGTATGGCAGTTTAAGCAAAAAGCCGTACCTTTGCACCATGAAAATGAATCGTGAAATTATACGTCTGGCTATACCCAATATTATATCGAACATAACCGTTCCGCTAATGGGTATTGTGAGCACGGCAATTGCCGGACACTACAATAGTGAGCACTCGGCTGCAACAATCGGTGCGTTGGCCATCGGTGTCTCTATCTTCAACTTTATCTACTGGAACAGCGCCTTTGTGCGCATGGGTACGAGTGGACTTACTGCACAAGCCTACGGAGCAAACGACTTTGCCGAATGTACACGCATGCTCATCCGCTCGCTCATTATAGCTGTAGTATTGGGTGTAGCGGTGTTAGCATTGCAGTATCCAATAGGCGAACTGTCGTTGTGGGCTATGAATGGCAACGACTTGGTGGCCGACTACTTCTATACTCGCATTTGGGCAGTACCGGCCGGTGTGATACTGTTTGCGCTAAATGGCTGGTTTACCGGTATGCAAAATGCCATTATCCCTATGGTAGTGGCCGTAACGGTCAATATCATACATATTATATGCAGCTTCCTCTTTGCTTTCGGGCTTGACATGGGCATTGTGGGTGTAGCACAGGCTTCGGTTGTAGCTCAGTGGTGCGGTGTTGCACTTGCTACCATACTGCTCTTTGCCAAGTTCCGCCACACATTTGTAGCTGTTAGTCGCAAGGAGGTCTTCGATCGTAGTGCCTTCACGCGCTTCTTTGCGGTCAATGGCGATATTATGATACGCACCTTCTGCATTGTTATCGTGTATACCTTCTTCACCGGCATTTCGGCTCGCATGAACGAGGAGATATTGGCAGTAAATACCCTGCTGTTGCAGCTCTTTACGTTGTTCTCATATATGAGTGACGGATTTGCCTTTGCGGCCGAAGCCCTTACAGGCCGATTTACCGGTGCACGCGATGCCGTGTCGTTGCGTCGATGTGTGCGCCTATGTATCGGCTGGAGCTTGGGTATCGCACTTGTATTTGTTACCGCCTACTTAGGTTGGTGGCGCGAGTTGTTGGGTATATTTGTCGACTCGAACCAAGCCAATGCCTCGTCGTTGATAGAGTTGGCAGGTAGCTACATCGGCTGGGTAATAGCCATTCCGTTGGCATGCTCTATTCCCTTCCTACTCGACGGCGTGATGATTGGTGCAACCCAAACCCGCGTGATGCGCGATGCTATGTTGCTCTCGACAGTTGCTTTCTTTGCCCTATTCTACGGTTTGCAACCCGTCATTGGCAACAATGCCTTGTGGCTTGCATTCACATCCTATATGTTCTTGAGAGGTGTGTT
The DNA here is from genome assembly GCA_904502265.1 of uncultured Barnesiella sp. Lineage (GTDB taxonomy): Bacteria > Bacteroidota > Bacteroidia > Bacteroidales > Barnesiellaceae_A > Barnesiella_A. The sequence continues at coordinate 4,002 of CAJGDT010000152.1, forward strand.
CCAGTACTTCATGACGCAACGACTCGAAAATATTTACAAAGTATAATAACACAAAATAGGATGTCGCTAACGACATCCTATTTTTATATAGTTATATACCCAAGTGGTATTACATAGAGCCATAGCGTGCTGTTGCGCCCAACTCTTCCTCGATGCGAAGTAGCTGATTGTATTTGGCCATACGGTCACTTCGCGATAGCGAACCGGTCTTTATCTGTCCACTATTGGTAGCTACAGCCAGGTCGGCTATGGTAGTATCTTCTGTCTCGCCCGAACGATGTGATATGACAGCCGTGTAGCCATTACGTTGCGCCATTTCTATAGCATCGAGAGTTTCGCTCAATGTGCCTATTTGATTTACTTTTATTAGAATTGAATTTCCACATTTGCGACTGATACCTTCACTCAGATAGCGTACGTTTGTAACGAATAGGTCATCACCTACAAGCTGACAGCGATCGCCAATGCGTGCAGTAAGTTCTACCCAACCATTC
>CAJGDT010000153.1 GCA_904502265.1 uncultured Barnesiella sp.
AACAGAAACCGGTATAACTATCTTATGCTCATCATAAGCAAGTTCCAACTCATGACGAACCATATCTTCTTCATTTTTACATCTATCTAAAGCACCACTGGAATAGACAAAAATCACCACCTTAGACTCTTTTATGGCTTCATCTATTCGCGCCACCCAATCTAAACCATAAAGCGAATTGAAATCGAAAAATACGCTATAATTACATTTTTCGAGTTCCGATTTTATATCACGAGCTAAATTTTCGCCACCATCTCGTCGGTAACTGGTAAAAATATCGTAGGCCATTATAGTATGAATATTTTGTGTGTTATTGTTAATCGCAAATATACATTTTTTTCACATTCTCAGTATTAACATTCAATAGAAAAATAGGTAAACAAAAAAGGCACTTGACACTGAAGCCAAGCGCCCTATTCATTATAATGCTATAACCTTAGCACTTACCGGGGCAAGTGGGCTTGATTTGCTTGAAGAAGTCATTACCCTTATCATCAACAAGGATAAATGCAGGGAAGTCTTCCACCTCAATTTTCCAAATAGCCTCCATACCAAGTTCGGGATATTCAAGACACTCTACTTTCTTGATGCTATTTTGCGCCAAGATAGCAGCAGGACCACCAATACTACCAAGGTAGAAACCACCATGCTTGTGACAAGCGTCGGTAACTTGTTGGCTACGATTACCCTTGGCTATCATAACCATTGAGCCACCGTTTGATTGGAAGAGGTCAACATACGAGTCCATGCGACCTGCAGTTGTGGGACCAAATGAACCTGAAGCCATACCGGCAGGAGTCTTTGCAGGACCTGCATAATAAATGGGGTGATTCTTCAAATATTCGGGCATAGGTTCACCGGCATCGAGGCGCTCTTTGATCTTAGCGTGTGCAATATCACGACCCACAATGATAGTACCATTCAATGAGAGGCGAGTTGCTACGGGATACTTGGTAAGTTCGGCAAGGATTTCGCTCATAGGACGGTTGAGGTCAATGCGTACAGCATCACCTTCACCGGCTTGACGCAACTCCTCGGGGATGAGAGTAGAGGGTTGGTCATCAAGTTTCTCGATCCAGAGACCATCTTTATTGATTTTAGCCTTGATATTGCGGTCGGCCGAGCAAGATACACCCATACCTACAGGACAAGATGCGCCGTGACGAGGCAAGCGGATAATGCGAATATCGTGTGCAAAATATTTACCACCAAATTGTGCTCCATAACCCGATGCTTGAGCTGCAGCCAAAACCTCTTTCTCCAACTCTACATCACGGAAGGCTTGACCCCATTCATTACCCTCGGTAGGCAAACGATCGTAATACTTGGCCGATGCCAATTTTACGGTCTTGAGGTTGGTCTCGGCACTTGTACCACCAATAACGAATGCTACGTGATAGGGAGGACAAGCTGCAGTACCCAATGTCTTCATCTTCTCAACAAGGAAGGGTACAAGAGTCTTGGGATTGATAAGAGCCTTGGTCTCTTGGTATAGATAAGTTTTGTTGGCCGAGCCACCACCCTTAGCAATAAACAAGAAGTTATACTCGTTACCATCAACCGCAAAGAGGTCGATTTGAGCCGGAAGGTTGCAACCGGTATTCACCTCATCATACATGTTAAGCGGTGCGTTTTGCGAGTAACGGAGATTTTCTTCTGTATAGGTTTTGTAAACACCCAATGAGAGAGCCTCTTCATCACCACCACCGGTCCACACTTGTTGACCTTTCTTACCCATAACAATAGCAGTACCTGTATCTTGGCAGAAGGGCAATACACCCTTGCAAGCTACCTCGGCATTGCGCAACATGGTGAGGGCTACAAACTTATCGTTATCACTTGCCTCAGGATCGTGCAGCACCTTGGCTACCATTTCGTTATGCTCGCGACGCATCATAAACGATACATCACGCATAGCAGCATTGGCGAGCTTGGTAAGCGCTTCGGGCTCTACTTCAAGGATTTCACGTCCATTGCATTCTGTTACAGACACATGCTCCTTAGTCAAGAGATAATACTCTGTTTCGTCAGGCTTGACGTTAGGGAACATTGGTTGATACTTAAAAGGTTTTGTTGCCATAGCAAATACAATATTTAGTTTTGATTTTATTTATTGCTTTACATTTATATCAAGTGCTACAAATATAGTGAAAGGCGGGCGAAAAAGAAACGAATTTAGTCGATTTATTTTTACAAACTACACTACACAACATAGTAGTCTTGCAAATGGAACCATTTCGCCTCGTTGTTAGAACTATTATGCAAATAACAAACGAGGCTGTGTCGAAAATCGACACAGCCTCGGTATAGAGTTTTATAGATTACTATTACATATCGGTAACTGCCTTGCGGTTGGCCATGCTACGCTCAAAGTCCTCTTTCGAGCCAACGATGAGACGGTCATACTCGCGCAAACCTGTACCGGCAGGGATGAGGTGACCACAGATAACGTTCTCCTTCATACCCTCAAGAGTATCTACCTTGCCCACGATAGCGGCTTCGTTAAGAACCTTGGTTGTCTCTTGGAACGAGGCTGCCGACATGAAGCTTGATGTTTGCAATGCAGCACGTGTGATACCTTGCAAAATTTGCTCCGATGTAGCGGGGATAGCATCACGTACCTCAACAGTGCGCAAGTCACGACGCTTCAATGACGAATTCTCATCACGCAAACGACGAGCTGTTACTATCTGTCCGGCACGGAGGTTTTGAGAGTCACCGGCATCTACCACGACTTTCTTACCCCAGATGCGGTCGTTCTCGTCCATAAACTCGCGCTTGTCAACAATTTGTTGCTCAAGGAAGCGAGTATCACCCGGATCGAGGATATTAACCTTACGCATCATTTGGCGAACGATTACCTCAAAGTGCTTATCGTTAATCTTCACACCTTGCATACGGTATACGTCTTGTACCTCGTTTACGATGTACTCTTGTACGGCTGTGGGACCCTTGATAGACAAGATGTCAGAGGGAGTGATAGCACCATCAGAAAGAGGTGTACCGGCACGTACATAGTCATTTTCTTGTACGAGGATTTGTTTTGACAGAGGTACGAGGTATTTCTTGATCTCGCCGGTCTTAGACTCAACAGCGATTTCGCGATTACCACGTTTGATCTTGCCAAAGTGTACCTCACCATCGATTTCCGATACAATTGCGGGGTTAGAGGGGTTACGTGCCTCGAACAACTCTGTAACACGGGGCAAACCACCGGTGATATCACCAGCCTTACCTTGTGCACGAGGAATCTTCACAAAGATATCACCTGCACGCATCAAGCTACCCTCCTCAATCATCAAGTGAGCACCTACGGGCAATGAGTATGTGCGCAATACCTCACCTGTTTCGTCAACGATAGAAGCCGAGGGTACGCGAGTACGATCTTTCGATTCAGTAATGATTTTCTCGCGCAAACCGGTTGTTTCATCGCTTTCAACACGATAGGTAAGACCTTCCTCAACGTTTTCAAAGACAACCTTACCAGATGCCTCGGTAACGATAACAGCGTTGAAGGGGTCCCATTCGCATATCATATCACCCTTATTAACCATGTCGCCAGGGCTGAAGTAGAGTTTAGAACCGTAGGGAATATTGGCAGTTGTAAGTACCATTTTGGTATTGGGATCGACAATGCGCATCTCGGCAAGACGACCTACAACTACTTGATATTTCTTATTGTTATCATCTTGATAATCAACAGTACGCAACTCATCAATTTCAAGAATACCATCGTAGCGTGATGTTACGTTTGATACAGCAGCAATATTCGATGCCACACCACCGACGTGGAATGTACGAAGTGTAAGCTGAGTACCGGGCTCACCAATTGATTGAGCAGCAATCACACCTACAGCCTCACCCTTTTGTACCATGCGGTTGTTAGAGAGGTTGCGACCATAACACTTGGCACATACACCTTTCTTAGACTCACAAGTAAGAACTGAACGAATCTCAACACGCTCAATGGGTGAATCTTCGATCTTCTTAGCAACGGCATCGGTAATCTCTTCACCTGAAGCAACGAGCAACTCGCCTGTAAGAGGATGAATCACATCGTGTACCGATACGCGACCCAAGATGCGCTCGCTGAGTGTTGCTACAACGTTCTCGTTGTCCTTCACCTCAGTGCATACAAGACCACGCAATGTACCACAGTCCTCTTCATTGATAATCACATCGTGAGCTACGTCAACAAGACGACGTGTCAAGTAACCGGCGTCGGCAGTCTTCAACGCAGTATCCGCAAGACCCTTACGGGCACCGTGGGTTGAGATGAAGTACTCAAGTACCGATAGACCTTCCTTAAAGTTCGACAAAATGGGGTTCTCGATAATTTGACCGCCCTCTGCACCGGCCTTTTGGGGTTTAGCCATAAGACCACGCATACCAGAGAGCTGACGAATCTGGTCTTTAGAACCACGAGCACCCGAATCGAGCATCATATATACTGAGTTGAAACCTTGATTGT
>CAJGDT010000154.1 GCA_904502265.1 uncultured Barnesiella sp.
ACTACCGAACTTATCGACATGGACTATAGCATGGTTGTGGCCCTTAACATGTATGACGAGTTGCTAAAGAGTGGTGCTAAGCTCGACTATAAACTATTGGGCGATATGGTGGGTGTGCCTATGGTTCCTACTGTGTCGCGTACCGGCAAAGGTATAGACGATCTCTTTGATACAGTGATAGATGTGTATGAGCGCCGCAATAAATCAGTGCGACATGTGCATGTCAATCATGGTCCTGTAATAGAAGCTGCAGTCAATGATATTAAAGAGAGATTGCGCAGCAGTCAGACTGCCTTGAAATATTCGCCTCGATACTTGGCCTTGAAGATGCTCGAGGGTGACAAGGAGGTTATGGAAATGGTGTCGGATAGTGAAAACTTTGAGGAGCTAAAAGCTCATAGCACCAAATTACGTACCGAGATAGAGCAAACCTTGCATGAAGATATAGAACAGGCTGTTGCCAACGAAAAGTATGGATTCATATCGGGTGCATTGCAGGAGACCTTTCAACAGGGTAAAGATGACGAACGCAACTTGACTCGTGTTATTGACTCGCTTGTTACCAATAAGGTTGTGGGCATACCTATATTTGTTATACTGATGTTCCTCATGTTTGAGGCCACTTTTGTCTTGGGAGCCTATCCAATGGAGTGGATTGAGACCGGTGTTGCCATATTGTCATCGTGGTTGCACGAAGTAATGTCGCCCGGTCCACTCAAAGATTTGCTTATCGATGGTATTATAGGTGGAGTAGGTGGTGTGATTGTTTTTCTACCCAACATCCTCATACTCTATCTTTTCATATCGCTTATGGAGGACTCGGGCTACATGGCGCGTGCGTCATTTATCATGGATAAGGCTATGCACAAGATAGGGTTGCACGGCAAGTCGTTCATCCCATTGGTTATGGGTTTTGGTTGTAATGTGCCGGCTATTATGGCTACACGTTCCATCGAGAGCCGTAGCAGTCGTCTCATTACCATATTGATCAATCCTTTTATCTCATGTAGCGCACGACTGCCTGTGTACATCTTGTTTATAGGAACATTCTTTCCCAAACATGTAGGGTGGGCGTTTATGATACTCTATCTGGCGGGCATTGCTGTGGCATTTATTACTGCCAAGTTATTGCGTCGATTCTACTTTAAAGAAGACGAAACCCCCTTTGTGATGGAATTGCCGCCATATCGCATACCTACATTCAAGGCTACTTGTCGTCACATGTGGAACAAAGCCGAACAATATCTACGTAAGATGGGAGGCATCATCCTTGTTGCTTCTGTTATTGTGTGGGCGTTGAGTTACTATCCGCGCACCGATATTGATGGTGAGATGACGCCACAACAAGCCTCTGAGCAACAGGCCAATTCGTACATGGGACAAATAGGACGTGCCATATCGCCAGTGCTCGAACCACTGGGATTTAACTGGAAAATAACAGTAGCACTGATATCTGGTACTGCTGCCAAAGAACTCATAGTAAGTACCCTGGGTGTACTCTATGCCGGTGGTGATGAAACACCTGAGGCCTTGTCGGACAAGCTAAGACAACCCGATCCATCAACAGGAGTGGCAGACTTTACACCATTGATAGCTGCAGCCTTCTTGATATTTGTATCGTTATATGTGCCATGCATCGCATCAATCACAGCAGTGGCCAAGGAAGCAGGCAGTTGGAAGTGGGGCCTGTTCTCGGTATTATATAATACTTTTGTCGCTTGGCTGTGTGCATTCATAGTCTTCCAGATAGGTTCGTTATTTATGTAAATATGTCGATATTTGTACAGGAAATAATAGTAAGCCTTATACTCATTGCATCGGTTACATGGTTAATAAGGCACTTTATCAGGCGTAAAAAATCGGTATCGTCTTGTAATTGTGAAGGTTGCCCTTTTGCCGATTGTAAATCGCAAAAAAATATCGATAGAGTGTGTAAAAAAGTTGATAAAAAGGTTGCACAATCCGATAAATAACATTACCTTTGCATCGCAAAAGCACAAAGGGTGCCTTGTCCGAGTGGCTAGGAGCCGGTCTGCAAAACCGTTTACGGCGGTTCGAATCCGCCAGGCACCTCAAAAAAACGTCTTGATTAACCTCAAGACGTTTTTTTTTGTTATGACTATTCAGATGTTGCGGAGTAGTGATTACGGAGTAGGTGATGCCATGAAAGGACAACGCAACCCGATACACTGATTGTTGTTGTGGTAATGTTTGCATCTTACATTACTCCTCTCCATAGAGATACCGAATTTAGCCTCAACAAAATCAATTGCAGCCAGGATGGATAGGTATGAGCCACGTTTGCAGCATCGTGGGCCGCCAACATCAGCAATCTTGCTCAGTGATGTAGCTGTCATTTTATGAGATAGGGCAAATGGTTCAATAGTGAGTGGTGTTGAGTGAGAGATGATTGAAACAAACATGCCAGAGCTAAGTCCTGCGCCGCATGCTCCCCAAAAGCCACAAGCTCCACCGGGTACTTGCTTGCCTCGTTTCATTAGTTCTACAAGCGCTGTAGATAGGTCAATTTCACCACCTGCATTCCGATAAGCTGTTAGCAAAGCAGCTCCCACCATTACATGATGTTCAGGTCCGTGCATGTGGCAGAAGGGCATTGCCATCATCTTTTCGACAATCTCGATCGGATTCTTAGAGGTCTCATCGTTGCAAACTCTGAAAATAGCATCGATACCTCTTGTGTGACATTCGTTACATACATAGTGACCATGTTCGCAACAGGTCTTACTCTCTTCCTTCTTGTGGCAAATGGCACATTCCATGACCATCTCTTTCTCCATATACTTCAATGGAGCACTACATATCAAACATTCCTCCTTCATCATTTACTCTTACATTAATGTATTTACGATTAATAAGATGCAATTATATTATTGCTATTTTAATCACACCTTCCAATTTATTCTCAAAGATACGATATGCTTCTTCAATCTCACTCAACGGAAAACGATGAGTAATGAGTGGGGTAGTGTCTATCTTTCCGGCTTCGATAAGGCGAAGTACCTCTTCACAATCGCATCCATCTACGCCGCCGGTTTTGAATGTGAGGTTCTTGCCATACATTTCGGGTAAAGGTAAGTGTTGCGCTTGGTCATAAAGTGCTACTACGGTAACGATAGCGTTGGGTCGGGCACAATCCCACGCAAGGCGGAATGTATCATCAGCTCCAGCTACTTCAAGTACGCGGTCGGCACCTCTATGATCACAATTCTTAAGCACGAAGTCCTTACATTCTTCAGGTGTGGTAAGCAACACATCGGGATAATGCTCTTGTACAAAACGACGTCTTTCCTCCGACTTTTCGCACACAATGATGCGCTTGGGTTGCTTCAACATCACGCAGAGTAACGTGCAGATACCCGTAGGTCCGGCACCGATAATCAGTACGGTGTCTTCTTGGGTTATCTCAGAGATACGGGCTGCCCAAAAGCCTGTCGCCAAGACATCGCCTACAAACAATGCCTGTTCGTCCGAGACACTATCAGGAATACGGTTTAGCCCTTGATTTGCCAACGGCACACGCACATACTCGGTCTGTCCGCCATCTATACGACATCCCAGTGCCCAGCCACCATTGGGGTCGGTACAGTTGTTTACATAGCCGTTTTGGCAAAAGAAACACTCGCCGCAGAAGGTCTCTACATTCACCGTTACGCGGTCGCCCGGCTTTACATTGGTAACATTTGTACCAACTTCTTCGACTATGCCCACCATTTCGTGCCCAACGGTAATGCCCGGTACTGCACGAGGTACGCTGCCGTGCTTGATGTGCAGGTCGCTGGTGCAAATGCTACTCATTGTCACCCGAACAATCGCGTCGGTAGGTTCAATCAACACCGGTCTTGGCTTTTCGACCAAGGCGAACCTCCCTTTATCGATATATGTGTATGCTAACATAATCCGGAATTATTTCTTTGTTTTCGCAAGTGCTATAATTCATTAATAACTCGTTGAAGTTGTTCTAAGAAATTAGCACCATGCCCGCCGTCCATCTGAACATGGTGAAATTGGAATGAAATGGGTAGTGTTGTTTTTATCCAATTGCTACGATATTTTCCCCACATTACCATAGGATTGCAAAACTTGTCGGTGTATTGATTGACAATACTATCGAGTTGTGTTTGTATCATTGCAGATGTCCCTATGATCATGCTGTTGTCTATAAATGAACTTTTACACTCATTCGCAACTTGAATGGTCAATCTGTTGTACTCATTGGCAAACTCTCGGAGGTCGTTGCTGAATGTGATGTCGCATGAATTTATACCCCCTTTGTTGTTGTTTACAATTACGTTTATTGCAATGCTGTCGTATTTGAAGAGTTTGTCTTTTTCGGGTAGAATATAGAACTCTTTTATATTACTGGCAGCCTTTCCTATACACCAGCATAGCAAGGTGTTAAATTTTACACCGTTACGCTTGCTTGC
>CAJGDT010000155.1 GCA_904502265.1 uncultured Barnesiella sp.
AGTATTCAAGAGAAAAAGGGTCACAAGATTACAACCGTAGACCTCACTGAGATAGAATCGGCTTCGGCCAATTACTTTGTAATATGCCAGGGTAACACCCCCACACAAGTAGAGGCTATAGCCGACAGTGTGCGACAATATACCCGCGAACACACCGGTGTAAAGCCTATAGCATACGAGGGTTATCGCAACGCCCAATGGATTATCATTGACTACGGCAATATCTTTGTACACATATTCCTGCCCGAGTCGCGCGACTTTTATCGCCTCGAGCAACTATGGAATGATGCCAAATTGACAGAGATTGCCGATATTGATTAATATCGTACTCACTCACTTGTCACTTAATCGCATATCATACATATAATATATGGCTAATAAAAAATTTTTTCGTTTCAATCTTGCCTGGTTATATGGAGGCATATTGATAGTGCTTGTTATCTTCTATCTCACCAACAACCAATCATACAGCAAAGAGGTAAATTCTACCCAATTTGAGGAGATTGCCTTAGGTGGTGGAATGAAGGAGATAACCATCTACAAAGACCACGCCGAGGCACAACTTACCGACTCGGCCAAGCGTGTCATTTTTGGTAACGAAGCTACCGAGAACACACCCGGTATTATCAAAACTAATATTCCGTCAAGCGACAGCTTTGCCGAGACTGTGCGTCACTGGAAAGAAGATTACAACACAAACATACCTGTTACTTACGACAAGAGTAGTGACTATGGTGCCATCTTCTGGTCGGTAGGTCCTTTTATCCTACTCATCGTCTTCTGGTTCTTCATCATGCGCAACATGTCAAACCCCGGCGGTGGCGGCGGTGGCGGCGGCGTATTCAACGTCGGTAAGTCTACTGCCCGACTATACGAAAAGGGTAACACTCGCATTACCTTCAACGATGTAGCCGGCTTATCAGAGGCCAAACAAGAGGTTGAGGAGATTGTACAATTCCTTCGCAATCCCTCGAAATACACCGAGTTAGGTGGTAAGATACCCAAGGGCGCACTCCTTGTAGGCCCCCCGGGTACAGGTAAGACACTCCTTGCGAAGGCGGTAGCCGGTGAAGCCGATGTCCCCTTCTTCTCACTATCAGGATCGGACTTTGTAGAGATGTTTGTGGGTGTAGGTGCTTCGCGTGTACGCGACCTGTTCCGTCAAGCCAAGGAGAAAGCCCCCTGTATCGTATTCATCGACGAGATTGATGCCGTGGGTCGTGCTCGTGGCAAAAACCCCAGCATGGGCGGAAACGACGAACGCGAGAATACCCTCAACCAATTGCTTACCGAAATGGATGGTTTCGGCTCGAACAGTGGTGTAATAATTCTTGCTGCTACCAACCGTGCCGATATTCTCGATAAAGCATTGTTGCGTGCCGGACGTTTCGACCGTCAGATATATGTTGAACTACCCGACCTCAACGACCGCAAAGAGATATTTGATGTACACTTGCGTAAAGTAAAAATCGATACCAGTGTCGACCGCGACTTGTTGGCTCGTCAAACACCGGGATTCTCGGGTGCCGATATTGCCAACGTATGTAACGAAGCAGCCCTTATTGCTGCACGTAAAAACAAAAACAGTGTCGAGAAGCAAGACTTCATGGATGCAGTAGACCGCATTGTTGGTGGATTGGAGAAGCGCTCGAAAATCACTACCGACGAGGAGAAACGCTCTATTGCTATTCACGAAGCTGGTCACGCATCGCTCAGTTGGCATCTGCAATATGCCAACCCACTTGTTAAGGTTACCATTGTACCTCGTGGCAAGGCATTGGGTGCAGCCTGGTATCTGCCCGAGGAGCGACAAATAACCCCTCGCGAAGCTATGCTTGACGAGATGTGTGCCACATTGGGCGGACGTGCTGCCGAGGAGTTGTTTATTGGTCGCATTTCGACAGGTGCTGCAAATGACTTGGAGCGCGTAACCAAACAAGCATACGCAATGGTTGTGTACTTCGGTATGAGCGAGCGTCTACCCAACCTATCATATTACGACTCGACCGGTCAAGAGTATGGTTTCAGCAAACCTTACAGCGAGACTACAGCCAAGATTATCGATGAAGAGGTAAGTCGCATTGTCAACGAACAATACGAACGAGCCAAACGGATACTGCAAGAGCATGCCGAGGGTCATGCACAACTCACCGAGGTACTGCTCGACAACGAGGTAATCTATACCGAGGATGTAGAAAAGATATTCGGCAAGCGTCAATGGAAATCGCGCACCGAAGAGATACTTCGCGACAACGAAGCTATGAAACATAGTGGTGATAATACCGACACCGGCTTCACATCTACTACGACAATCGAGGTCTTAGAACCCGAAGAGATAGTAGCTGAAGCTAAAGAAGAAAAAGAAGAAAAAGAAGAAGAGAAGAATAAATCGTAAGTCCCTCCACCGGTAGTTTATCACAACTATTAGCCAAACTATCAATGAGGTTTATAACCATTCAGAGGTTATAAACCTCATTTCTTTGTAATACCATTGTAACAACAATTACAAAAGTGTAGCATCATTGCAATAAATAGGTAATACTTGTTATGTTTCTTTGCAGCGTAAAATAACACATTGTATTTAAATGGAAAGTATCTATCTTTTATGTGTTGGCATACTATTTATCATTGCCATTTTTGACATTATGGCCGGCGTCAGCAACGACGCAGTCAACTTCCTACAATCGGCCATTGGTTCCCGAACTGCATCATTCCGCACGTTATTAATTATAGCCGCTATAGGTATATTTATAGGTGCATCCATGTCCAATGGTATGATGGATATAGCCCGTCACGGTATCTATCAGCCACAGTACTTCTATTTCAACGAGATTATGGCCATACTGCTGGCAGTAATGCTCACCGACGTCATCCTGCTCGATGTATTCAACTCCTTAGGTTTGCCCACATCAACAACCGTATCGATGGTATTTGAGTTGCTGGGTGGTACATTTGCCTTGGCTATAATCAAGGTGATGTCATCCGACGGTGCTCTTACATTGGGACAACTCATTAACACAGATAAGGCTTTGTCGGTCATTACAGCCATATTTGTATCGGTAGCCTTGGCATTTGCTTGTGGTAGCATCGTACAGTTCTTGGCACGCCTACTCTTCCGCTACAACTACCACAAACAACTCAAGCGCTGGGGTGCACTATTCAGTGGCTTTGCGCTGACAAGTATTGTATACTTCATCATCTTCAAGGGCTTGAAAGACTCGAGCATCATGACTGCCGAGAACAAGTCGTTTATTGAGAACAACACCATGTTGTTGCTCGGCGGGTGCATGGGTGTGTTTACCCTCCTTATGGCTATCCTTCAACTATGCAAAGTAAATGTACTGAAGGTAGTGGTATTGGCCGGAACATTTGCTCTGGCACTTGCGTTTGCCGGAAATGACTTGGTAAACTTTATCGGCGTACCCTTGGCAGGATACTCGGCCTACAACGACTTTGTAGCCAATGGTAACGGTATGTCGCCCGACTCATTCTTGATGACTTCACTCACCGAGTCGGCCAATACCAACCCTATATTCCTGATTATCGCCGGCCTTATCATGGTATTCGTGCTGTTTACCTCGAAGAAGGTACACCGAGTAGTACAAACCTCTATTGCCCTATCGCGTCAAAGTGCAGGCGAAGAGGGCTTCGGCACATCGCCTCTGGCACGACAACTTGTGCGTTCATCCATCGATATAGGCAATGCCGTATTGAAGATTACGCCACAGCCGGTAAAGAATTACATCAACCGCCGCTTTGATATCAACGACGCCATACTGCCCGACGGTGCAGCATACGACTTAGTGCGAGCCTCTATCAACTTGGTTGTAGCCAGCTTGCTCATTGCACTTGGTACATCACTCAAACTACCCCTCTCTACCACCTACGTTACATTTATGGTAGCCATGGGTACATCGCTTGCCGACCGTGCTTGGGGTCGGGAGAGTGCCGTGTATCGCATAACAGGCGTTATATCGGTCATTGGCGGATGGTTTGTAACAGCGGGTGTTGCAGCGTTTGCCTGCTTTATTGTCACTGCTATATTGTACTACGGAGGATTTGTAGCAATATTCATCCTCACAGCCATTGTAATATACCTCATCATCCACAGCCAAGTTTCGTTCAATAAGAAGCAAAAGCAGATGAAAGAGAAAGAGTCATTTGACCAACAACTACTCACAAACAAAGACCCCAAACAAGCACTTCCACTCCTGCGCCAGCACACTAAGCAAGAGTATGCTCAATTCACGGCATGGAGTGCCGAGGCATACAGTCGTGCCATCGAAGGATTTTTCGAGGATAAGTCAAGCGCCTTACGCAAAGCTCGTCACAAAGTAAAGAACCAACGTCAAGCACTGCGCATATCGCACCGTGTAAGTGCTATTGCCTTAACAAAGCTGGAAGAAGCAGACTGGATAGAAAAGGGA
>CAJGDT010000156.1 GCA_904502265.1 uncultured Barnesiella sp.
AGCAAACAATTAAAATTTAATTATAAAAACAGAAAAACACAGACATGATTATGAAAAGATTTTCATCGATTCTTGCCGCAGCCCTTTTGGCACCTGTCGCGGCAATGGCTTGTACCGGACTCATTGCCGGTCGCAATGCAACAGTAGACGGTAGCGTAATGATTACCTACTCGGCCGACTCGCACGGTCTTTATGGTTCACTCACATCAACTCCCGCCGGTGACTGGGAAGTGGGTGATGTGCGCGAAATTATTGACTGGGACTCGGGTAAACCTCTCGGTTCAATTCCTCAAATAGCTCACACCTATGCCGTAATAGGTAACATGAACGAGCATGCGTTGGCTATTACCGAGTCGACATGGGGTGGCCGTCCTGAGTTGGTGGATACTACCGGTATCATCGATTATGGTACACTCATCCAATTGGGTCTTGAGCGTGCCCGCACAGCTCGTGAGGCTATCAAAGTAATGACCGACCTTGTTGCCGAGTATGGCTACTACAGCAGTGGCGAGTCATTCTCAATCGCCGACAAGAATGAGGCTTGGGTACTCGAACTCATTGGTAAAGGTCCCGGTCGCAAAGGTGCAGTGTGGGTAGCTGTTCGCATCCCCGACGATTGTATCTCAGGTCACGCCAACCAAGCTCGCATCCACACCTTCCCCCTCAATGACAAAGAGAACTGCATCTACTCGCCCGATGTAATCTCGTTTGCTCGTGAGATGGGTTACTACAAAGGCACTGACAAGAACTTCAGCTTCTCATCGGCTTATGCACCCCTCGATTACGGTGCATTGCGTGGTTGCGACGCTCGCGTGTGGAGTTTCTTCAACCGCTTCAATAGCAAGATGGGCAAGTACCTCAAATATCTTGAAAACGAAGGTGGTCCTGTAATGCCTCTCTATGTGCGTCCCGACCGCAAACTTACACTCGATGATATGAAGGATGCTATGCGCGATCACTTCGATGGTACTCCTTACGACATGCACACCGATGTAGGTGGTGGCCCGTTCGGTTCGCCCTATCGTTTCCGCCCCATGTACTTCGAGGTGGATGGCAAGCAATACCTCAATGAGCGTGCTATTGCAACACAACAAACAGCCTTTACTTTGGTGGCTCAAATTCGTCCCAACCTTCCCGAGGCTATCAGCGGTATCTTGTGGTTTGGTGTAGATGATGCCAACACTGCTGTGTATGTGCCCATGTATTGCAGCATCAACAACGTTCCCAACTGCTTCAGCCCCGACAATGGCGATATGTACGACTTCTCTTGGACATCGGCATTCTGGGTACACAACTGGGTTGCTAACATGGCTTACAACCGCTACAATCCTATGATTGGCGATATTCGCAAGGTGCAAAAAGATCTCGAAGACCAATTTGAGACCGAGGTGGCTACTATCGACGAGTTGGCCAACGCCTTGTATGCAGTGAGCGAGGATGCTGCTCGTGAAATGCTTACAACTTACAGTTGCGAGGCTGCCGAGTATAGCACATCGGCTTGGAAAGAACTTGGTGAATTCCTTATGGTGAAATTCCTCGACGGTAACGTGAAGAGCCAAAACCCCGACGGTTCGTTTGTAACCAACGAGTATGGTTTGCCCGATAAAATTCAATTCCCCGGTTACTCTAAGGAGTACTACGAGTGGATTGTACGTCAAACCGGCGACCGCTTGTTGTTGAAAGAGGTGAAATAATATAGGTAGCTCACTTTGTGATACCCTTGTGGTGAGCAATAAAGCTATATAATTGTTTAATGAATAAATAAGTATAGTAATGTCACAAAATAATAATATGGAAAGCGAACAATTGTTGCAACAAGTAACCGCGCGCGCCCAAGAGTGGCTCGGTGAGGGTTACGACCAAGAGACACGTGCGGCTGTACAAGCCATGCTCGACAACGAAGATAAGACTGAGTTGATTGAGAGTTTCTATCGTGACTTGGAGTTTGGTACAGGTGGCTTGCGCGGTATCATGGGCGCAGGTACCAACCGTATGAACATATATACAGTGGGTTCGGCAACACAAGGTCTTGCCAACTACTTGAAGAAAAACTTTGCCGATATGCCCCTTATCTCGGTAGCTATTGGTCACGACTGTCGCAACAACAGCCGTAAGTTTGCCGAAATCTCGGCCGACATCTTCTCGGCCAACGGCATCAAAGTATATCTCTTCGAGTCGTTGCGTCCTACACCCGAGGTGTCGTTTGCTATTCGTGAGCTTGGTTGCCAAGCCGGTATCAACCTCACTGCATCGCACAACCCCAAGGAGTACAACGGTTACAAGGCCTACTGGAGCGACGGTGCGCAAGTTATTGCCCCCCACGATACAGGCATTATCGACGAGGTGAACAAGATTGCTTCGGTAACAGATATTAAGTTTGAGCGCAATGCCGAGTTGATAGAGATAATCGGTGAGGAGATGGATAAAATCTATCTTGACCGCATCAAGACCCTCTCACTCAGCCCCGATATTATTGCCAAGCACCACGATATACCCATCGTGTACACTCCCATCCACGGTACAGGTGTGAAGTTGATACCTGCCTCGTTGGCCAACTTTGGTTTCACCAACATCATCCACGTACCCGAGCAAGACGTGGTAAGTGGCGACTTCCCCACAGTAGTATCGCCCAACCCCGAGGAGCCTGCTGCACTCGACATGGCTGTGAAACGTGCCATTGAGACCAACGCCGAGCTTGTAATGGCCAGCGACCCCGATGCCGACCGCATAGGTATTGCTGTGAAGAACGACAAGGGCGAGTGGGTGCTCGTAAACGGTAACCAAATCGTGATGCTCATGCTCAACTACATCATGACCACCTATCAAGAGCGTGGTCTCATCAAGGGCAACGAGTTTATCGTGAAGACTATCGTTACTACCGAGACTATCAAGACCATTGCCGAGCGCAATAATATAAAGATGTATGACTGCTACACAGGCTTCAAGTGGATTGCAGCTATTATCCGTGACCTCGAAGGCAAAGAGCGCTACATCGGTGGTGGTGAGGAGAGCTACGGCTTCTTGGCACAAGACTTCGTACGCGACAAAGATGCCGTATCGGCTATGTCGTTGATGGCCGAGATTGCTGCTTGGGCCAAAGATCGTGGCATGACTATGTATCAAATGATACAAGACATCTACATCAAGTATGGCTTCTCGAAGGAGAAAGGTATATCGGTAGTGCGCAAGGGTAAACAAGGCGCCGAGGAGATACAAGCTTTGATGAAAGCCTATCGCGAAAATCCTGTTAAGTCGCTTGCCGGCTCACCCGTTACCTTGGTGAAGGACTTCCAAACCCTCACAGCAACCGATGCAGAGGGTAATGTAACCAAGCTCGACATGCCTTGCACATCGAACGTATTGCAATTCTTTACCGCTGCCGGCGACAAAGTATCGGTACGTCCCTCAGGTACTGAGCCTAAGATTAAGTTCTACATCGAAGTACGTGGCATCCCCATGGCAACCTATGCCGACTATGACAATGCCAACCGCCTTGCCGATGAGAAGATCGAGGCTATGAAGAAAGACCTTTGTATCTAATACAATAGCCTTATAATCAATACGGTGCAACTCCACACAAGGGGTTGCACCGTTTTTTTGTAGTATAGTTCTTTGATTTGTGTATGCCTAACATATCTTATGGCTAAGAGGTCACTGCTATATATGCTGGGCTTTCAGCCCGATTGATTTCAAATACCCTCATTACCCAGCGCGCCGCTACGCTTGCGCTGGGCTATTATATGTATCGCTTACAGCGATAAAAGGAACATCTTCTATTTTTATCGGACTCCAATAAATTATTATCGGACACCAGTAATAATAAATAACAACGCCACTCGCGAAAAGCGGGTGGCGTTGTTGTATGGATGATAAAAGGTTGTTATGCTACAACCATTTCGTGCATTTTGTCGAGGGCATCTTTGAGTTTCGATGCGTCTTTACCACCGGCTTGTGCGAAGTAGGGTTGACCACCGCCACCGCCTTGGATGAGGCGAGCCGACTCGCGTACGATTTGCGAAGCGTTCTTGCCGGCAGCTACAAGGTCGTCGCTGAGCATTACAGTGAGCAAGGGCTTGTTCTCGCCCTCTTTGTATGTAGCGGCAATGAAAGCCATACGCTCGGTAATCTCGCCACGCAACATGAAGGCGATATCCTTGGCTACCTCGGGCAACATAGGACCGGTGTAGGCAATAATCTTGATGTCGTTCTCGATAGTGGCATTCTTAACCAAGTTCTCCTTAACGGTAAGTGTGCGCTCCTTGGTGAACATGTCGACTTGTTGACGCAACTCACTGCTCTCGTTGAGTGACTTCTCGATGGTTTGGATGATGTTGGCAGCGTTGTTGAACAACGAGCGGATTTGTTTTACTGTGCCATCCATTTCGTTCATCATAT
>CAJGDT010000157.1 GCA_904502265.1 uncultured Barnesiella sp.
GTTTAATCATGTATGTTGTTGTAGGGCTTATCCATAAAACTCTTTGTACCACTGAGCAAAGGCACGAAGTCCATCGCGCAAGGGAGTGTGAGGTTTGAATCCGAAATCACGCTCAAGAGCAGTAGTGTCGGCATAGGTTGTGGGGACATCACCGGGTTGCATGGGAATGAGTTTCTTGTGAGCATCGAAATCGTAATCGGGAGGCAATACACCGGCTACTATGAGCTCTTCTTGCAGAGTACGGACAAAATCCAAAAGATTTTCGGGATTGCTATTGCCTATGTTGTATATGGCATATGGCGGTTCGGGCAAACCATCTTGTCCCATCTTGCGCCGGGGTGCGTGGTGCATAATCATGTGCATGGCCTCGACTACATCGTTGATGTAGGTAAAGTCGCGCATGCAGTTGCCATAGTTGAAAATATCGATAGTTTCGCCATTACGCAGTTTGTCGGCAAATTTAAAGTATGCCATGTCGGGTCGTCCGGCCGGTCCATATACAGTAAAAAATCGCAAACCTGTAGAGGGTATATTATATAATTTACTGTATGCGTGAGCCATGAGTTCGTTGCTCTTTTTTGATGCAGCGTACAGGCTTACCGGATTATCGACTTTATCGTCGGTTGAATAGGGCACTTTAATATTGCTACCATATACCGAACTTGATGAGGCATATATAAGGTGCTGTACACCGGTACGATTGTTGTCGTAGCTGTGTCGACATGCCTCGAGGATGTTGTAAAATCCAATGATATTACTCTCGATATAGGTGTCGGGATGGGTTATAGAGTGTCGTACACCGGCTTGGGCCGCAAGATTGACAACTATCTCAAAATTATTCTCGGCAAAAAGGTGGTCGACAAATGCACGGTCGGCTATATTTCCCTGAACGAATGTGTAGTTCGACTCGGGATGGATAGAGGCTAATTCTTCAAGTCGACGAAGACGATATTGCTTGATTGCAACATCATAATAGTCATTGAGGCTGTCAAGATTGACAATCTCTACTCCCGGTTCGGTAGCAAGCAGACGCTCGACAAACATTGAACCAATAAATCCGGCGGCACCTGTTACAAGAATTTTCATTTATTGTGCAGTTCGTTCAATACTTAAGGGATGTTATTAATCACGCTTAAAGATATCACGAGTATATACCTTCTCGATCACATCATTGAGAGAGTCGTCGTAGCGATTGGCAATGATAGCTTGTGATCGACGCTTGAATTCGTTGAGGTCGTTGATGACTTCGCTACCAAAGAACATTACTCCGTTTTGTAACGTAGGCTCATATATAATTACTTTGGCTCCCTTGGCCTTGATGCGTTTCATAACACCTTGAATGGCACTGTGACGGAAATTATCAGAGTTTGACTTCATCGTGAGACGATATACGCCTACTACCACCTCTTGCTCCTGATTTACATTCCAGGCACTTGAAGCGGTGTAATAACCGGCCTTAGCAAGAACTTGATCGGCAATAAAGTCTTTGCGGGTACGGTTGCTCTCGACAATGGCCGACATCATGTTTTGGGGGACATCGTTATAGTTGGCCAAGAGTTGCTTGGTATCCTTGGGCAAGCAGTATCCGCCATATCCGAAGGATGGATTGTTATAGTGTGTTCCGATGCGAGGGTCGAGACCGATACCGGTAATAACGGCTTGTGTGTCGAGACCTTTAAGCTCGGCGTATGTATCTAATTCGTTGAAATAGCTTACACGCAATGCCAAGTAGGTATTTGCAAAGAGCTTGACAGCCTCGGCCTCTTTGAGACCCATAAAGAGCACATCAATGTTTTCCTTCAGCGCACCTTGTTGTAATAGTGTGGCAAAAGCATGAGCCGCAGCATTAAGTCGGTCGAGGTCGGCTATGGCAGTAATGGCAAGATTTTCTTGTTCATAACCGGGGATGTGCTTGGGTATACCAACAATGATGCGACTGGGATATAGATTGTCGTATAATGCTTTACTCTCGCGCAAGAATTCGGGAGAGAAAAGGAGGTTGAATTTTTTGTTTTTGAGATGTTCATCGCTCATAAAACGCATGGCATACTTGACGTATAATGAGCGACAATATCCTACAGGGATGGTACTCTTGATGACCATAACGGCATCGGGATTGATCGACAGAACAAGATCGATAACTGTTTCAACGGCCGATGTATCGAAGAAATTCTTTTGACTATCGTAGTTGGTAGGTGCAGCAATGATCACATAGTCGGCATCGCGATCGGCCTCGACAGCATCGAAGGTAGCACGAAGGTTGAGAGGTTTCTCGGCAAGGTACTGCTCGATATACTCATCTTGAATAGGCGACTTTCTGTTGTTGATGAGGTCGACCTTTTCGGGTATGATATCGACAGCAACAACCTCGTTGTGCTGAGCAAGCAATGTGGCAATAGAAAGGCCAACGTATCCAGTTCCGGCAACCGCTATTTTCATACAAGAAATATGTTTATTTATTTTCTTTTATAATCTCAATATATTGTGGTTCTATCTCGGCAGTAGCAACTGCAATACCATCAATCTGTACAACGACTCTCTTGGCACGGGCACCCTTAACCTTGATAAAGATACCTTGAACACCGTCGAAAAGCCCACCCACTACCCTAACGGGAGTACCCTGAGAGAGATTAATCTCTTCGGGGCGGAGATATATCAGCTTTTCGCTATTTGTGTTGCAAATGGCCATAAACTGTCTCATCTGGCTGTCGGGGACAATGATGGGCACATTGCGACCATTTACTTTGTGAGTGCGATACTGCA
This sequence comes from uncultured Barnesiella sp., assembly GCA_904502265.1. Lineage (GTDB taxonomy): Bacteria > Bacteroidota > Bacteroidia > Bacteroidales > Barnesiellaceae_A > Barnesiella_A. The sequence continues at coordinate 2,764 of CAJGDT010000157.1, forward strand.
AGAAGGGTGCTCGCAACTTGATTTGCTTCATGTTGTCGCGAGTCGTATATGCAAATAGCAGGTTACTTACTATAGGCAATACTTTGCGAACTTTCTTACCACGATTGTCGGTGGTAATCTTGACAGACAGCGGCAAGAAATTTTCGACTCCAGCATCATTAAGTAGGCGCTGAGCCTTGAACTCATTGCGATAAGGAGCACTCAAGGCAAACCACATAGGCAAGTTTGTTTCAAGAGTATTTTCCATTACTTCAGCCAGTTTCACACTATATAAGATCGGTACATGATGGGTGTGTATTATTATAACAAATTGTAATACAGCGATTTGAAATAACAAAACAATACACTACAATGCAAATACCTCAATGTATATCAATATCTTACAAAGCTACTAAAATAATCTCTATTTAAATGTGATATGGGGTTAATTTTTTGTTGCAATATGCAAAAATTCCTGTAAAAAAGAGTGGGTAATAAAAAGCAAGGCCATCCCACTTCCAGAAGAAATGGAATAGCCTTTATGGGTTGTATTGTCAAAACAGATTAAGCCTCTACGCCTGCAAGTTGAGGATCGACCATGATGCGTCCACAATACTCGCACACGATGATTTTCTTTTGCATCTTGATGTCGAGTTGACGTTGGGGCGGGATGCGATTGAAACAACCACCACAAGCACCACGTTGGATGTAAACAACAGCCAAACCGTTGCGTGCGTTTTTGCGAATACGCTTGAAGGCTTGCAACAAACGGGGATCGATAACAGCCTCGAGATTCTTTACAGTCTCGCGAAGTTTTTCTTCCTCTTGCTTTGTCTCGGCAACGATATCGTTGAGTTCAGCTTTCTTTTCAACCAACATTTTTTGACGATCGTCGAGATTTTCGCGGCATTGGTTCAACTCGTCGTTACGACGATTGATAACGTTGTTTGCCTCACGAATTTTCTTCTCAAGAGCTTGTATAGAGAGGTCTTGGAACTCGATCTCTTTATTGAGCTTGTCAAACTCGTGATTGTTGCGAATATCGTCGAGTTGCGATTTGTAACGCTCGATTTTGTTACGAGAAACTTGAATCTCCTCATTGTACGAGTTGATATCTTTGCGACAAGCGCTTATAGTCTCTTGAAACTTCTCTATACGGGTTTCCAAACCGGCAACCTCATCTTCAAGGTCTTTTACCTCAAGGGGCAACTCACCACGAAGGGTTTTGATGCGGTCGATTTCCGAATGTAATGTTTGCAATTCGTAGAGTGATTTGAGTTTTTCTTCTACGGTGTACTCTTTTTCTTTAGTCTTTTCTGACATCGCTTACAGATATTTTATCGGATTTGTTTCTACTTTTGTGTAGTAAGTCGCAAAGTTAGGAATTTTTTTTGTAATTACCTCACAAAAAATATCTTTTGTGTGTTGCTCGCTCTCATAATGTCCTACTTCGGCCAAAATCATACTATTTTCGTAACCAAAGAATTGGTGATAACCAATCTCACCGGTAATAAAAAGATCGGCATTGGCTGCCAATGCGCTACCTATGAGTGAGCTACCGGCACCACCACATAGTGCTATGCGTTGTACCATCTTGTCGGAGTTTGCTGTATGACGTACTTGCGCACA
>CAJGDT010000158.1 GCA_904502265.1 uncultured Barnesiella sp.
GTCAAAGGACATGCCGCAGCAAACATAATGTTAGGAGTCTTGTTGTTGAAGTTACAATTTGTGAAGTCCAACGATCCAGTAGCTGACAATGAGTTGAGGTATACCTGCTTCTTGTAAGGACTGCTCTTGAACTCGCAATTCTCAAACTTCATAATTGTGCTTCCACCCTCAAATGAAAGAGGCTTGGTCTGTGAACCAGAAACTGATGTCGGAGAGAACGAGCAATCCTTTGCATATAAACTTTTGCAACCGCCCTGAATTGCAAGATGACCCTCTGTAGAAAGGTTGTCGGCAACTGCACCGCTGAATGTCACTTTATTAAATACTATATCTGAATTTTTACGAGCATAAACTTTACCATTGATGGTACCATTCTTTACAGTTGATTTAGTGTGGATATTCAACATAGGCAATGTCATTGACTTACCATTTAGGTTGATTTCTACATCCTTTTGCAATTGGTAGTTTGCATCGTATGTAATATCCGCGGTCAACATAACTTTGCCTTCACCGGCAGCAAGGGCTGCTGTGAATTCACCCCAAGAAGCAACAGGGAGTGCATAATCACGAGGATAAACAAAGAAGTCATCGGCACCGGTCAAAGTGTAAGTTCCTGTAGGTTTAACATACTCTGCATCATCTTCACCATTAGTAATAACGACTTGATAAGCAGGAACTTCAGCTGCAGCACGAGAAGTAGCCACTGTCAATGTATTTGTGCCATCCAATTTGATAGTATTGTTATCACCTGTCATTCTGCGTACAATGAAGGGTTGAACAGCATTTACATCAATATTATTAGCTACGATACCATAATTATCTGTGTTACCATCGAAACGGATACCATATCCAAGAGCAGTGATTTGAGTATCTTCTACGGTAGCAGACTTAACTTGCTTAAAGGCAACACCATTCTTACCATTTACAGTAGATTTGATAACTTTTACATCACCGGTATCGCAACTTTGTGCTTGAATAAGAGAGTGCATATTAGTTGCAGTACAGTTCTCAACAGTTACACCACGAGTAGCCTTAACTTGAACACCTACAGCTGTATTTACAGCCTCACCGGTAGCAGTGAAAGTACAACCCTCAACAGTGATGTTGTTTGAGTAGCGCTCTGAACCATTCTCAAGAGCCTCGATAAAGTTTTCACTTGCAGTAGAAGTCTCGAAGTTTACATTCTTGATAGTCAAAGCAGCATCGCTATAGTAATAAGAGTTAGCGTGAACTTTGATACTACCTTCATATTTGTTACCGCCACCTTCGATTACAACCTTACGGCCAGCTTTTTGAATATCTGTTACATCACCCTCAATGTCTTGAGCCAAGTAGATGGTAGTCTCTGCATTTTCAGGAGCAGCATCGAGAGCAGCTTGCAATTCAAATGCATTATATACCATAAGGTTGTTTTCCTCAATGTCGCCACCAAAACCGGGCTTAATCTCAACATCTACGTCTACGTCGCTTGTAAGGATGCTACCATAGATGTTGGTGCGGTAGTTGCGTTGTACAGGCACTGAACCGACTTTACGAGTGAACTCTCTTCCCGAAGCCACATCTTGACAAGTAAAGACAACATTAACAGGCTCTTTCTCTCCTACAAGCAAATAGTTCATAGCAATGTAGTCATAGCCTGAAACAGGGAAGTCCTCGGTTGGTATATCACCATAGTCAAATGTACGAGCAATAGGATTCTCCTCAACTACACTTCCATTCCACAAATTCATAGTAGCATAAGCATCTACAACAACTTTTGAAACTGTAGGGTTAATGTTTGCATTACGAGCAAGTTCATAGTCATTTGTACCGACATTGAGTTGTGCAAAAGGACGTGTAAGTGTCACATCTACAGTTTGAGTACCGGCTACAGTAAAGGCTTCACGACCATAGAAAGCATCGCGGTTCTCGGCATTGCTCTTGGCATTTGTGTAATCTACAGTCATAGTTTTCTCTGCAAAGTTTACTTCATAAGGAGCATCTTCAGCAGCAGCCCAAAAGATAACTTTATAACTATTACCTTTAACCAACTTCAATTCAATAGTTGTAGTCAAACGACCATCTTCAAAGAGAGGCCATTCATCAGGCTGTAAATTTTCCAAATAAGTAACTACTTCTTCGCCATCTTTTTGATAGATATCATACACAGCATATTGAAGTTCCTTAGCTGTATAACCATCACCAAAGGCACGAGTAACCATCTCGGGGGTAGTTACATTGAATGAAACGAGTGCTTCATTGCCGGTGTCGATACCAAGATCGTCTTGGCATGATGTGGCAAACAACATGGTGATTGCCGACATCGCAATTAATAATTTCTTTCTCATGACAGTTGTTTTTGATATTAGTATTATATTTATTTTCAATATTTTAAATCCGTATAATAATGCTATCGCAGCATTTATTTTAAACATCTCTTTATAAGAGATGTTTTGTGTAATATAATACTAATTATCAGAATTATACGATTTCATTTGCCAAAATACCACCAAACAAATATTAATGAATATACAAAAAATATAAAAATTATTGCAAAATATTTTTATTTTCATGCCATCATGTGTATATTTGCATGTATAAAATTACTCTTATAAAGAGATTTTTCTCACACTCAGTATACTCTATCTCAACTACAAGTATGTAAGAAAATAGGCAACGACACCCTGTATAGGTGCACGTTACCAGAAAGATTAAGCAAAACAGGTTTCTGTGTGTGTCATTACAGCATCTGCAGATACTCAAACAAACGACGATACACATCGGCTTTCTTCTCGACACTCATCGGATAGGCTCGCGATGACGATGGCATACGATACAATCGCACTCTGCGCCCCTCGCACTCGCCCTCTATAAAACTTCCTACCGACGGACGCTCCACACCTAACAGCGCACACAGTGTATCGGTGGCCTTCTCGCCGGTAGTAACTATTGTGCCACACATGGGCATGCGACTCAATAGAGCAGGCACATCGGTAGGGGTTACCACCTCCAGGAACTTGTCCGACGCATTATCTTTGAGGCGTCGCACCTCAGTAGCTGTGTCATAGAGGGCTATGCCTCGGTCGCTACAAAACTCTACTATTCGCTCGCGGTCAAACCGCTTCTCGCCTATCTCTTCGAAGTGGTGTTTATCGCCATAAAACAGCAATCCCATGATGCGCCACATATCGTTAATCCAATTGGGATAGAAAAACTCCATAGACCAACGTTCGCGTTTGGGCGGAAAACTTCCCAGCATGAGCACACGGGCATTGGCAGGTACAAACGGTCGTAATGGATGTATTTCGATGATTGGCTGCATATAGGTGTTATTGTGTATCGACCCCAAAGTTAGCACAACGACACCGTATAGACAAGACTATGAGATAGAAAAAAGGCCGTAATGGGCATGTAATAAAAAAGCTGAGCCATTTTCACAAACGACTCAGCTCAATAACCATTATCCATGAAAAACTAGTTAATAATCAATTTCTCAGCACCATATTGTGTGCTAATAACATATATACCATCTTGCAGTGCAATGGGCATGGCAGCACTGTAGTGCCCTTGATATACCACACATCCCATAACATCTACGATGGTCAAATCACCTTCATAAGCCGGCAGGATAAGCATGCCATCGGCAACTACCTTGCGCAACTTGGCAACGCTGTGCACTGCCTCAACTCCGGTATATACATAATCAGCCTCAATAGCTATAGCCTCCGACTCGTTGTTGCCTCGATATAGGCTGGCAATAGCATAGGTATGCTTACCATTGAGAGGTTCATAATCTACGTAATTGCGAGTATCGGTATAGGCGAGCAACTCGTCATCGCGGTATACAGCATATCCTGTTGGGAATAACATATCGAGATAAGGATTGGTAATGGCACCGGCACCATCAATAACATTAACCTCGCCACGCTCTGGTTCACTCAAAGGTGCATAGAGGAAGAAGTTACCTATAACGCCATCGGCAGGTTCCCAATCTCCATTTTCGAGCCTCATCCAATTGCCATAGTCCTCAACAATAGGCCCCTTGTCAGTAAGCAAGCGCACAGTACCGGTTTTCGACTCACAATGCAAACCTATCCACAACTCTTTATCGCCTGCAATCTCTACGCTCTTGGTAAGAAGAGTGGTATTCCACACAGCAGTACCAAATTCCTTCACAACACGTTCCGAAATCACCTTGGGATTGGCACCATCAGCATCGGCCTCCCACACACGCAGTGTAATGGTGAGGTCTTTTTGTGCTTGATAGGGCAAATAGGCAATCTTCTTGATTTTATATCCCTTGTAGAGCTGCAAATCCTCGGCACGGAAACGGTGCACATAATCGAGCGTAGAGACGTTGTAGTCGAGGTA
>CAJGDT010000159.1 GCA_904502265.1 uncultured Barnesiella sp.
AATATACCAAATGCATAGTCGGTGCAATCACCGGCAGCTACACTACCAACATTCTCCAACCAAAGACCCTCGCCATAGTGATCGAGCATAAGAGCGCCCAAGTCGGCACCCGATTTAACCTGAAAGTCATCAGCGCATTCTTCATGATAAGTAGCACGGAAAATCACAGGAGTGGTTATTCCGGCAATACGCATTCGGTCTACAACAGCTTGACTATCGCCTACAGGATTGATGTGTTGCGATGTAAGCACAATCACTACACCCTCGATAGCTGCAATGCGTTGCAAGAGTGCTTCATTTGCCTCAGAACACTCTATTTGTACAAACTTGATAGTGGCCTCGGACGTAGAGATTTCGTCGATTTGAGGGGCTTTATACAGCGGATAAACATTATCCATACAAGTATACACAGTAGCATCAACGATGGTGCGCAGTTGGGGTTGCTCGTGTGGCATTTGGTCCGCTGTATAGATAAAGTCGGGAGTGAGTTTACCACAAGCGCTGCCTATAACTACAGGCACTTGATTATCGCCTACGATACCACATGCGCGAGTCGTGCGAGATTGAGGTAGAATGGGAGAATAATCAGTGGGACGGCAGCCTTCGATGGGTGCATGTCCTGCTCGGGCTGTTATATAATCGACCAACTTATATGCCACAGGAACTTCATTCTGCGGATCTTCACTAAGCGATACACGGATTGTGTCACCAATACCTTGAGCAAGAAGTGTTCCTATACCCACAGCCGATTTGATTCGACCATCCTCACTATCACCGGCCTCTGTCACACCCAAGTGCAAGGGGAAGTGCATATCCTCGGCATCCATCGCCTCGATAAGGCGACGAACAGTCTCAACCATCACTACCGTGTTAGAGGCCTTGATAGAGATTACTACATCGTTGAAATTCTCTTCGCAACATACACGCAAGAACTCCAAGCAAGACTCAACCATGCCTTGAGGTGTGTCACCATAACGACTCATAATGCGATCGGACAGCGAGCCATGGTTGACACCGATGCGTATAGCAGTATGATGCTCCTTGCAAATATTGATAAAGGGGATAAAACGTTCTCTAATGCGTTGCAACTCTGTAGCATATTCCTCATCGGTATAGTTATATTGCTGAAAAGTCTTGATACGGTCAACAAAGTTACCGGGATTAATACGCACCTTCTCAACATTCTCAGCAGCAACATCAGCGGCATGAGGATTAAAATGAATGTCAGCAACAAGAGGTGTCACATAACCTTTCTCACGCAATCCTTGGCGTATATGGGCCAAATTCTCAGCCTCACGTATACCCTGTGCTGTGAGGCGTACATAGTGCGCACCGGCCTCAATAATAGCTACACATTGCTCTACACTTGCGGGGGTATCAAGGGTAGAGGTATTGGTCATTGATTGTATACGAATGGGATTTTCGCCACCCAGCGGGGTGTTTCCGATATGTACCTCTATGGTTTTGCGACGACGATAATTGTACATAGCTACAGATATTACTTATATAACAATCAGTCCAATTGGCCGACAAAGCGACCAATCGGACCTTGTATTGACAGATTATAACCGTTTATTTAGTTAGTTTTATACTCGTACTTGATTTGAGCCAATTCCTCGTTGGCCTTGGTAATCTTTCCGGCCAAGTTTTCCTTATACTCACTCACCTTACGAGCTATATTCTCGTCACCGAGTGCAAGTATTTGTGTAGCCAAGATAGCCGCATTCAATCCGGCATTGATACCAACAGTAGCTACGGGTATACCGGGAGGCATTTGCACAATGGCCAGCAGAGCATCCATACCCTCAAGAGTCGACTTGATGGGTACACCGATTACAGGAAGGGGGGTCATAGCAGCAATAACACCGGGGAGGTGAGCTGCCATACCGGCTGCTGCGATAATAACCTTTACGCCGCGCTTGTGAGCATTGCGAGCAAACTCCTCGACTTGTGCAGGTGTACGGTGCGCAGAGAGGGCATTTATCTCAAAAGGAATTTGAAAATCGTTAAGAAGCTGCGCTGCCTTTTCCATGATGGGCATGTCAGAGGTACTGCCCATGATTATACTTACAATAGGTTGCATGAGTATATAGTGTTAGTTTATTTGATATATTGCAATGTAGTAGCCAACAAGCACGATATGAACACCCATATAAATCCGTTGATAAAACCACAACATACTTGACCAATGGTGTGTCGGCGCAAGATGATACGTGATGTACCCAACGCTCCCGCAGCAAGAACCACAGCAACTTGAAGATAAGGGACGTACTCGGTATACATAATATATTGCATGTAGCTCATGACAAATATAAGACCGGCCAGACATCCTATAGCTGTCATATGCACGCTAATCTTCCACCAGCGATTTACAAGCAAGTCTATAAGGATGGCTACAAGACCGCCTATAAAGAAGCCAAACTGCATACCACGTAAATTGGCAAACCACAAGAAGAGTGTGGCGGCTACATAACATACAAAGAAGAGCAGATAAGGTAATGTGCGCTCGGTGCGATTGACAAGACCTATACTCTTGATGTGCTTGGTCTTATAGAGCAACAGAATACCCAATGATGGTATAGCTATGGTTATAAAAATAACCATTAACGAGACATTTGTGATATACTCAGTGCCCAACATTCTCATATATGAAAAATAGAGCGATAGGAATATTCCCACCGTAGCCATTATGAGCGGATGGAATATTGTTGAACAGATGCGGGCAAAAAGTTTCATATCTAGCTGCTTCTATTAAAATTATGTTTCACAATGTGTTGTGTAGAAAATATCGGCAATCGACACTTTCATTTATAACAAGCCACAATATGCAAATATACATATTTTATTGAGAAACTATATATAAAACAGCTATTTTTCACTGAAAGAGATAAAGCATCTATATCTTTCGACGCAAACGTGCCACCGGAATAGCTAACTGTTCACGATACTTAGCTACCGTACGGCGTGCGATAGGATAACCTTTTTGATGCAATAGCTCACACAGGCGATCATCAGAAAGAGGCGCACTTTTATCTTCATTCTCAATGCATTGTTGCAGAATATGCTTAATCTCGCGCGTCGACACTTCATCACCATCAGTATTCTGCATACCTTCCGAGAAGAAATGCTTGAGGGGATACACACCAAAGGATGTTTGTACATACTTGGTACTTGTAGCACGCGAAATGGTCGATATGTCGTAGCCCGTCTTCTGGGCAATATCGCGCAACACCATAGGGCGCAGGTCGTTCTCCATACCGGTAAAGAAAAAGTCTTGCTGCAACTCTACTATAGCCGTGATGGTGTCCAGGAGGGTCTTCTGACGCTGACGCACAGCATTGACAAACCATTGTGCAGCATCGAGCTTCTGCTTGACAAAGAGCAGTGCATCGCGTCGCTCGCGGGTACGATTGTTCTTACTGGCATTATAATCCTCAAACATCTCCTTATACTGACGACTCACCGTCAACGAAGGAATATTTCCTGATATATGGTTGATTACCAACGAACCATCCTGCTCATATACCTCGAAGTCGGGAGTTATCTGCTCCGAAGGTACGTCGTTATCGCTCCACGCACTTCCCGGCTTGGGATTGAGATTGTTTATCTCGTGATTGGCTTCACGAAGTTCTTCTTCTGTTACTTCAAATTGCTTGATGATCCTATCATAATGTTTCTTAGTAAAAGCGTCGAATGCCTCGTTGATAATACGATAGGCCAACATATTGGATGGCGTACCACTACGACGCTCCAACTGCAACAACAAACACTCTTGTAACGATGTTGCACCCACACCGGCCGGCTCAAAATCTTGTATTATCGATAGTATACGCGCTATCTCATCGGTTGAAACATCTATACCTACCTGGAAAATAAGATCGTCAGAAATAGCATCGAGCGTACGTTGCAAGTATCCATTATCATCGATATTGCCAATAATATACTCGGCAATGTGTCGCTCAACCTCGCTCATTTGTCGTATAGACAATTGCTCGATAAGAAACTCGTGAAAGGAAGATCCTGCACCTACAGGCGCTTGTTCGTGATTATCGTCGGGCGAATAGTTGTGCGCACCGAAACGATAGTCGGGAATATCATCCTCCGAGTAATAGTCGCCCAACGATAGTTGCTCGGCACTCTCCATCGGATAGCCATCCTCATCATAGTTTCCCTCCTGAGCATTATAGTTATCCTCACCCGTGGCATCAACACCCTCTTCAAGAGCCGGATTTTCTACCAACTCTTGCTTGACACGCTCTTCCATTTCAGGCTCATTCAACTCCAAGAGTCGCATGAGCTGTATCTGCTGCGGAGAGAGTTTCTGTTGCAGTTTC
>CAJGDT010000160.1 GCA_904502265.1 uncultured Barnesiella sp.
AGGTAAGTCATTGTATCCATGGGGTTGCTTACACATACGATGATGGCGTTGGGAGAGTGCTCGAGTACGCTGTTTACAACCGAGCGAACGATACCGGCGTTAACACCGATGAGCTCTTCACGAGTCATACCGGGTTTACGAGGAATACCTGAAGTGATGATAACAACATCAGAACCGGCTGTAGCCGAATAGTCGTTGGTTACACCTTTAACAACGGTGTTCATGCACAACAGTTGAGCTGTTTGCATCATATCCATAGCTTTACCTTCCGATACACCTTCTTTAATATCGAGCAATACTACTTCGTCGGCAATACCTTTGAATGCCAATACATTTGCACATGTTGCGCCTACATTACCGGCGCCTACAACGGTTACTTTTGACATAATTGTAATTTTTTATGTAATTATTTTTAAGTTAATTCCTTTTTTTCTTTAAGGTTGCCACAAAGTTAGCATATTTTTTATTGTTGAAAAATTTCCTCAATTAAAAAATTGCTAAAAAGTTACAACTATAGAGTATGCCTTTGCTATACTACTCTTCTATCATGCCTTTGCCTTCGCGCACAATCTCGGGCTCGCCGTTGGTGCAGTCTATAATGGTGCTACCAACAATGTCTCCTTCTCCGCCATCTATTATGTAGTCGACTTGCGAAGCATATACCTCGGCAATGAGCTCGGGGTTGGTTGTGTACTCGGGTTCGTCGTGGTTGGTAGCTATCGATGTCGACAATAAGGGGTTGCCCAACTCCTCGACAATAGTCCGAGCTATGTTGTTGTCGGGCACACGCACACCCACGCTTTTGCGTTGTTTGTAGAGCTTGGGTAACTCCGATCCTGCCGGGAGTATAAAGGTAAATGCTCCGGGTAGATTTTTGCGCATAAGTCGGTGTGTGGTGTTGTCTATGCGGGCATAGTGTGCTGCGTCACTCAGGTCTTGGCACACAATTGATAAAGCTGCCTTCGAGGGGTCTATTCCTTTGATGCGACAAATGCGCTCGACCGCGCGTACATTCAGCGCATCGCAACCTATGGCATATAGGGTATCGGTGGGATAGATGATGATATCACCATTGCGAAGAGCTTCTACTATTTGCTGTATGGCTCGGCGATTGGGATTGTCGGGGTATATCTTCACAAGTTGCATGGCTGTGTATATAGAGGGTTACTTGATTATGTAGCTTTCTATGTTGGTGGCTTGAGCATATTTTTCAAGCAGTTCGATGGTCCATTGCATACACTCCTCAAGTGGCATCTCGGTGGCGTATGCGTTGATGGTAATGAGCAGCTGGGTAGTGTCCATTGTAATCTTTGTGCGCTCATTGTCGCTGGTGGGTGTACCCACGCCGCCCACGTTGTCGCGATAGACGGGCATTCCCTCTATGTTGAGCAGTCCGCGACCAATTCCGTGAAATACATCGTCGGCAGTACCTACTCCCAGTGTCATATCGCCCTCGATGCGGTCGGCATCAAATCCTCCGATAGAGTATCCCGAGCGCATCGATACTACATTGATAAGGTCTACCAATGTGTTGATGCGATAGAGATCGAGTCCACGAATGGCACGGCGGCACAAAGCCTCCGATGATACGCGATAGCGTGCCGGGTCTTTGCCAAATGTTTTGTAGGCTTGTCGAGTGCCGGCAATGGCTGGACGCTTGGATAGGGTGTCGGTGGCATATGTGGTAGCAATGCGTGTGGCTTCGGCTTGTAGCTCATCCCACAAGGCATCACTTGTTTCGCTGTTTACTACCGAGGCCTTTATGATACCGGCTTGCAGTCCGGGGCATGCTTCGGATACAAGCGACGAAATAGATACTTTCATAGTGCGATTGTTTGATTTGTTGTGCGAAGATAATGCAAATACTCTGTTTTGTCAAATCATTTGGTGGAATAGAATATTATTTGTTATCTTTGTATTTGTAAAATTTAAAATTTGCAGATATGAATAAGGTAAGTCCCTTTGCTGCTATTAAAACCGGATGGCAGTGCGCCAAGAAGAATTTTATAGTTTCTATAGGATTGGTATTGGCGTATATGGTTGTAAATGGTCTTTTGTCACTGATTCCTGCCGATGGCGGTGTGGGCATCGTTGCTCTATTGCTCAATTTCTTGGTGAGTATGGTGTGGTCATTGGGTGTTGTTCGCCTTTCGATCGAAGTTGTTGATGGTGAGGAGCCCCGTTTTGGTGTCTTTAAAGATGTGTTGCCTCGATTGTGGCATTATGTAGTGCTTGTCATTGTTATGTCGGTAATCATGCTTATCCCTGCTTGTGCCATTATAGGTATTGGAGCTGCATCATGTAGTGTCTCGCTCACCACATTGTCGGCTTTCGATCCTACAGCACTCTCTACGCTGTCGTTGTGGATGTTGTTGGCTTGTGTACCGGTTATTTACCTTTCAATCCGACTCTTTTTTGCACCCTACTTGCTTATAGATAGAGGCGTAGGACCTGTTGAGGCTGTCAAGATGAGTTGGAAGGCATCATATCCTGTACAAGGTCGCGTCTTTATCTTCTTGATACTCGCCTTCTTTGTAAGTCTGTTGGGTGTGTTATGCTTCATCGTCGGAGTATTTGTTTCTATGATAGTAACCATATATGCCCAAGGAGCATTGTATCGCCAAGTATTCTCGGCAGGCATACAAGACCCTTTGCTTGTTGAAGATGCCAATGTGGTTGTAGGTTAAACAATACCAAATAATATTTATAAAGAGTGACTCCTAAGATTTAGAAGTCACTCTTTTTGATTTATATCTAAATATTTTAATTTTTGTGTTAATTTTTTGTGGAACTGCTCGTAAATATGTACTTTTACGACTGATTATGTAACGAAATGGCAAAAGAGTATAATAACATAGTGGTTTCGCTTGTGGTTGTTGTTGCTTCAGTAGCAATAGCTACGTTGTTGCAACTCATTGTGGGTGATGTTCCTGTTGAACTATTCCGCTTTCCGCTCAATGTTATTATTGCCGCAGGGTGGCTTTATATGATTATAGAGCTGTACCGTGCGCGACAACGCAATGCTGTGGCTCGCTATCTTTTGTCGCCGGTCGCTTCGTTGCTTTCGGTGTCGATTGTAGTGCTGGTGTGTGTGATAATGGGCCTGCAACGCCGGCCGGCAGTCATGTCATTTCCCTTTGCTGTGGCTACATTCTTTGTCCTCACGCAGTTGGCTATGGTAGTGTTGCGCGGGTGGCGTAATGCTCAAGGCATCCGTTGGCGATTTATTTTCAATCACGTAGGTTTGTGGTTGGTATTGTTTGCCGGTTTTTGGGGTGCACCCGATAGCGACATTATGCGCACAGTGGTTGTGGCCGATTATCCTACCGACGAGGCCTTCTATGAGGATGGTCGTAAGACTATATTGGGCTACGAAATGCAATTGAACGATTTTCGGGTCGAGTATTTTGATAAAGGCACTCCCTCGTTGTACGAGGCCGATGTACTGATAGGTGGTGACAAAGTGACGCTCTCGGTCAATCACCCCTATGCACGTACATGGAACGAAGATATATACCTTACCGGCTATGAACCGCATGGTAGCAGTGTGAGCTGTGTAGTGCAGGTAGTGCGTCACCCATGGAAGTGGCCCATGGCTACCGGTATTGTCATGCTCATAGTGGGTGCTGTAATGATGTTTGTGCAAGGTCCTAAAAGGCAAGATATATGATAGTAGGATGGAACATATTTGCATGGGTGGCGGTACTTACAATAGTACTTGCTGTGTCGGGTGCTGCTGTTGCTCTCTATCGCAAGGAGTATAGCCGGGTAGCTATGTGGTTCACATTGGCGGCCATACTTGTTTTGGGCGCATTCATCGTGATGTTGGGTGTGACACTGGGTCGACCTCCTATGCGCACCATGGGCGAAACACGATTGTGGTACTCGTTCTTTATGCTGGTGGCCGGAGCCATTACCTATGCACGCTGGCGTTACCGTTGGGTGTTGAGTTTTTCTACCCTCATGGCCACGGTATTTATGATTATCAACATTGTACGTCCCGAGATACACGACCATACACTCATGCCGGCATTGCAGAGTGTGTGGTTTATACCCCATGTTGCTGTGTATATGTTCTCGTATGCATTGCTCGGGTGTGCTACGCTATTGGCTATATATCAATTCTTTACCCGCGACGATATTTATCCTGCTATCGACCGCCTTGTATATGCCGGTGTAGCTTTCTTTACCATAGGTATGCTCACCGGAGCATTGTGGGCCAAGGAGGCCTGGGGCGAATACTGGAGTTGGGATGCCAAGGAGTCGTGGGCAGCAGCAACATGGATGCTCTATATGTTGTCGGTGCACTTGCGCATGATGGGC
>CAJGDT010000161.1 GCA_904502265.1 uncultured Barnesiella sp.
ATACCGATAGCCTCAGCAGCGTCGGCAGCCGATGTGCAACCTTTCTTCAAGGCGATAGCAGCACCTACTACGTAAGCCCACTTGGCATTCTCGAAGCAGATAGGTTGAGTTTCCTCACATGTTTTATAGGGGTCGAGACCATAAGACTCGCAAATAGCGTTAGCCTCTTCGATGTCTTTGATACCGTTGGCGTTCAAGGCAGCAAGAATTTGCTTGATACGACGGTCTTGGCTTTCAAATTTTACTTCTCTTATCATAGTTTCTTCCTCCTATTATTATTCGTGACGGGGGTCAATGTGTTTAACTGCACCTTGCTCGGCTGTGAAGCGACCATAAGTACCGGTTGCTTTCTTGAGTGCCTCGTTGGCATCTTCGCCTTTCTTCACCATGTCCATGAACTTGCCAAGGTGAACAAACTCGTAACCGATAATCTCGTTGTTCTCGTCGAGAGCTACGCGGCTGCAATAACCCTCAGCCATCTCGAGGTAGCGAGAACCCTTAGCCAAAGTACCGTACATAGTACCTACTTGGCTGCGGAGACCTTTACCAAGGTCTTCGAGACCGGCACCAATCATCAAACCACCTTCGCTGAAGGCCGATTGAGTGCGACCATATACGATTTGCAAGAACAACTCACGCATAGCGGTGTTGATAGCGTCGCATACGAGGTCGGTATTGAGAGCTTCGAGGATTGTCTTACCGGGAAGAATTTCAGAAGCCATAGCTGCAGAGTGAGTCATACCAGAGCAACCAATAGTCTCGATAAGAGCCTCTTGGATAACACCTTCCTTGACATTGAGAGTGAGCTTGCAAGCACCTTGTTGAGGAGCACACCAACCCACACCGTGAGTCAAGCCCGAAATATCTACCACTTCTTTAGCTTTCACCCAACGACCCTCTTCGGGGATGGGTGCGGGACCGTGATTAGGTCCTTTTTTGACAACACACATGTGTTCTACTTCGTGTGAATAAATCATAACTTTAACTTTTGTGTTTGTTATATGAATAAAATTTACCTATTCGAGATTGAAAATCTATCCTATTTTCACCTTAAAACTGCTATTAAAGCAATGGAATATAACCTTTTACATAATCACACTCGCTTTTTCGCATTTGAGCGCAAAGTTAATATTTTTTTTCTTATTATCACAATTCGTATACACAAAACTTTACCTATTGTCAGTGCAACGTTTGTGCAACATTTGCGCAATTTTACAGGTCGGGCTATTGCGATAGCCACTATTTTTGACTAACTTTGTGGCTTGATTCAGAGTATTAATTTTAAGATAAAGGTTTTACATGAAAAAAAGTGCATTACAGGTTGCTCGTGCTGCTTATTCGCCTAAGTTGCCCGAAGCAATAAAAGCAGGAGTTCGTTGCACAGAAGGTGCTGCAACACAATCGGTTGCCGACCAAGAAGAAATTGCACGTCTATTCCCCAATACATATGGTATGCCTGTACTTCGTTTTGAAAGCAACGACGAAGTGCGCACATATCCCGCCATCAACGTAGGCGTTATACTCTCGGGTGGTCAAGCTCCCGGTGGTCACAACGTTATATCGGGTCTTTTCGATGGATTGAAAGCTATGAACAGCGAAAGCCGCTTGTTTGGCTTCCTTTTGGGTCCCGCAGGCCTTATCAATCACAAATATAAAGAACTTACAGCCGACATCATCGACGAATACCGCAATACAGGTGGTTTCGACATCATTGGCTCGGGTCGTACCAAATTGGAAACCAAAGAACAATTTGACAGCGGCTTGGAGATTCTCCGTGCGCTCGACATCAAGGCTCTTGTAATCATTGGTGGTGACGACTCAAACACCAATGCTTGCGTACTTGCCGAGTACTACAAGAAAATCAATGCCGGTGTGCAAGTTATCGGTTGCCCCAAGACTATCGACGGTGACTTGAAGAACGAAATGATTGAGACCTCATTCGGTTTCGACACTGCATGCAAGGTATATGGCGAGATGATTGGTAACATCCAACGCGACTGTAACTCAGCTCAAAAGTACTGGCACTTCATCAAGTTGATGGGTCGCTCGGCATCGCACATCGCCCTTGAGTGCGCTTTGCAAACACAACCCAACATCTGCCTCATCTCAGAAGAGGTAGAGCAAAAGCAACTCACACTCGATAACATTGTAACCTATATAGCCGATATCGTGGCTCAACGCGCCGCCAACGGACAAAACTACGGTGTTGCACTCATTCCCGAGGGTATCATTGAGTTTATACCCGCTATGAAAAACCTCATCAGCGAGTTGAATGATTTCTTGGCTCACCATGCCGCCGAGTTCTCACGTGTACCTCGTAACGAACAAATTCGCTACATCATCGACCATATCTCGCCCGAGAATGCTGCTATCTACGCCAGCCTCCCCGAGCGTGTTGCTCGTCAGCTCACTCTCGACCGTGACCCCCACGGCAACGTACAAGTGTCACTTATCGAGACTGAGAAATTGCTCGGCGAAATGGTAGGTCGCAAACTCGTGCAAATGAAAGAAGCCGGCAAGTATTGCGGTAAGTTCTCTACACAATACCACTTCTTTGGCTACGAAGGTCGTTGCGCTACACCCTCAAACTTCGATGCCGACTACTGCTACTCACTCGGTTACACTGCAGCACTGCTCATCGGTGAAGGCAAGACCGGCTACATGTCGAGCGTGCGCAACACTACCCGTCCCGCAGCCGAGTGGATTGCCGGTGGTGTACCCGTAACCATGATGATGAACATGGAGCGTCGCCATGGCGAGATGAAACCCGTAATCCAAAAGGCTCTTGTCGATCTTGAAGGCGCACCCTTCCGCTACTTGGCCGACAACCGCGCCAAGTGGGCTATCGAAAACAACTTTGTATATCCCGGTCCCATCCAATACTTTGGCCCCACTGAGGTTTGCGACCAACCCACTGTAACATTGGCACTTGAGCAACAAACTCACACCAAACACGGTGGTCGTCTGATATAATAAAATAGACCATACGGATTGCCCTCCTCACAGCTTGCATTAACGAGGGTAATTCCCAAAGACAACCGCACCCGTCATAATGACGAGTGCGGTTGTTATTTTTCTAAATACGTAATAATACTTCATTAAAAATTTGATATTATCATATCTTCGAACCACTCGAAATGAACCATTTTGAATCAGTTTCTTTCACAATATTTTCATTTTATTTGCACTACTACAAATTATTAACCTTATTAATCAAATTATCATGGCAAAAATTAATGACAACAGAACAACTGTAAAAGAGGTTGCTCTTGTAAATGAACCCACAACTTCGGGTGACCATTATCGACTAAACTATAAAGACACTGGTGGTAGTGCATGGAAGGGCGGACCTACAACTGCCGACATGGAGCCAGGTTCACTTTCAGTTAATGGAGACGAAGTTACTTGTAGACAAACTAATGGAACAGAAGTTACTTATTATATTACTAGTAATGGCATGTCAAACAGTTCTACACATGGATTTACAAAGACGCAAAAGTCTAGTAGCACCAAGGAGAATGATAGCAATGACTGCAGTTGTAATCCTTGCTGTTGCTGCGGCAAATGCTGCAGCTGCTTATGCAAATTACTCAAATGTCTTTTCGGCTGTTTCTTGTGCTATGCAGGTTTGAAAGAAGAATAAAGCCTTTTGTGTATTTCTCAAATACCGGGTCTTCTCCGTAAAGGGGAAGACCCACTAATTATACAGACTCTCACCGTGAAAGCCGTTCTATTTTTGTGGCGAGTAATCGCCTTGACACCTACTTTTATTCTCTATTTTTTAGCCGACATTATCACTTGGCTGCTTTATCATGCTCGCTTTATGCATATGCACAAACTATTGGACGAACAATTACTCAAGTGTCTTCCTGAATTGAGCGATAAAGAGCGCCGAAGGATTAAGAAAAAGCACCTTCGATTGTGGGGTGAATATATGGTAGATTATATAAAAATGGTAACCATAACCCCGAAAAAGATAAAAGAAAAAATAAAATATAACAATATAGAGCTACTGCAATCACTTCTCGAGAAGAAACAATATGTTTGTTGCTACTGTGCTCATATGATGGGATTTGAGTTCTTCGTGGGTCTCCCTCTCTGGCTCGACGGTTATGGCATGAGTTGTTTCTATCTATCGTCCACATACGAGCCACACCACCCAGTTGACAAGTGGATAAGAGATTGGAGAGCACAATTTGGCGCACGCCCCATATCAACTACAGGATCGCTGAGAGGTATTCTCAACTTTAAGCACGAAGTAGAAAACGGCACCTCGCCATACAAAGGATTTG
>CAJGDT010000162.1 GCA_904502265.1 uncultured Barnesiella sp.
ATAGGCATCAACAGCGCTACATACATAGGCTACACCGTTACGGGCAGTGTGTGGGGCTCTATTGTCGCCACGTTTGCTGTGTGCCTACCATCGTTCCTGTTGGTACTATTGGTGAGCCGTTTGATACTGAAAAACAAAGAAAACCCCATTATAAAGAGTATATTCAAGGGTCTGCGACCTGTAGCGGTAGGACTCATTGCCTCGGCGGCATTGCTCCTGATGAACAAGGAGAACTTCTCCGACACCACCTTTAGCATAGCCATTGCGGTGGTATCATTTGTCCTCACCTACTACGTCAAGCTACACCCCATTTTTGTCATCATACTTGCCGGCATAGCCGGATACATAATATATTGATTATGAAGAGTTACGAAGCACTTATCGAAGAGTTATATAATCGTTTTCCTGCCTTTCAACAAGTAGGCGCAGGAGCATACAAACCGGGATTGGAAAACGCCGAGGCATTGGATGCACACTTTGGTCACCCACACCGTTCGTTCCGCACCATACACGTGGGCGGTACCAATGGAAAAGGTTCTACCTCACACACCTTGGCAGCTATCTTGCAAAAGAGCAACTATCGTGTGGGACTCTACACTTCGCCTCACTTGGCCGACTTTCGCGAGCGCATACGCATCAATGGCGAGATGATTCCTCGTGAAGAGGTTGAGCACTTTCTCTCACAACACAGCGACGAGGCCTTTGCATTCCGACCCTCATTCTTCGAGCTTACTACCTTCATGGCATTCAGCTACTTTGCCTCACAAAAGGTCGATGTGGCCATTATTGAGGTAGGCTTGGGAGGCCGATTGGACACGACCAATGTCATCACCCCCGACATGAGCATCATCACCAACATCAGCCTCGACCACGTAGCGCTGTTGGGTCACGACCACCCCACTATTGCACGCGAAAAAGCGGGTATCATCAAGTCCGGTATTCAGGCAGTCATCGGTGAAGCCGAGGGCGATGTACGTGCTGTATTCCAACAACAAGCCGACGAGGTAGGTGCACCCATTTTCTTTGCTCAAGAGAGCCACTGCATGTCAAGCGCGACACCCTCGCGTGGAGGCTGGCTCTATACCGACACCCTTGCCGGCGATGTATGGGGCGAGTTGGGAGGATTGTGTCAAGAAAAAAATGCAGCTACGATTCTTACCGCTGTTGCCGAGCTACGCAACAGAGGCTATAATATACCCGACGAGGCCGTTCGCGAAGGCTTTGCACACGTCACTACCCTCACCGGCTTGCAAGGTCGCTGGCAAAAGATTGCCGATGCTCCGCTCACCATTTGCGACACAGGTCACAACATAGGTGGCATGCAATATATCGCTCAACAACTCGCCAATACGCCTTGTCGCAATTTGCGCATAGTGCTAGGCATGGTCAACGACAAAGATATTTCGGGAGTACTCTCTTTGCTACCTCGTCATGCTCAATATTACTTCACACAGGCCTCGGTGGCTCGTGCACTTTCGGCACAAGAAGTAGCCGATATTGCCACACAATTTGGCCTGCAAGGCAACTGCTACGACAATGTAGCCACTGCCTATGCAGCGGCTCAAAAAGATACTTGCGAAGATGACTTGATTTTTATAGGAGGTAGTACATTCGTAGTTGCCGACCTTATCAAGCAACTATCGTAGTAACAATGAATTACCGTGTAGTTATAACACGGTCGAGCTCATCAATCATACCCAACAGTTCACCTCGTATCTCTTCGAGGCGTTGTATGACCTCTTGTTTGCTCACTTCAGTGCCACGACGACGACGCAACAAGCGTTTCACACCGTCGATGGTGTGACCCTCGTCCTTGACCAAACGATATACCAGACGAAGTTCCTCAATGTCAGTTACCGAGTATTTGCGTGTACCACCTTGGCTTTTGCGCGGACTTACGGTGGGTAACTCCTTCTCCCAATATCGCAGGGTCGAAGCAGGCACTCCCAACATATCCGATACTTCGCTTATCGAATAGTACATCTTCTTGGCAGGTACACTTTTATCGCTCATACTCACACTCATTATTGATTGGAAACTTCCTGTATCATGCGGTCATACTCCTCGGGAGAAAGGTCAAGGAAGAAATAGTTGATGGGGTCAATATTATGTCCGCGATAGATTATTTCATAGTGCAAGTGTGCTCCGGTACTCTTGCCCGAACTACCTACCTTGCCTATCTGTTGACCACGCGTTACACTCTGTCCTTTCTTTACATCTATAGTGTGCAAGTGAGCATAGAGCGTTACATATCCAAATCCGTGATCAAGTTCTACAACACGACCATAGCCCTGCTTCCATCCTGTAAACTTCACTACAGCATTACCTGCGGCATACACAGGCACACCACGATTGGCACTGAGGTCAATACCATTGTGAAACGTACGACGACCACTGATGGGATCCATGCGCCAGCCAAACATAGAGGCTACACGCTTCACATCTTTTTCCATTACAGGCTGTATGGCAGGCACATGCTTGAGACGTTCTTCTTGTTGATGAGCCAAGTCGACCAGTTCATTAAAAGAGTGGTCTTGAACATAGAGGTTACGCGAGAGCTTATCTACCTGACGGGTAACAGTTGTAACCAAGCGACCATTCGACATATTCATCAACTCGGCATAGCGGGCAGCGTTGTCAATACCGGCATCGCGCACCTTGCGACCTATGGGATCGGCCTGCATCACTACGCGGTACAGGTTATCATCGCGTTGCTCTATATCTTCGAGCACAACTAGCGCATCATCGACCTTGCGTGAGAGGATGTTATACTTGGCTTCCAACATTTCGTTTTCGAGTCGCAAATACTCATCGTGCGGTGAGCCGAAAAAGAAATATACTACCGATATGATGATAGCTCCTAAAACAAAGCTACTGAACAGCACCCATATTATTAGTGGCCAACTACGACGAGCCTCCTTCACCGGCTCATACGTATTGGTCTCATTATTAAATATATAATACTGTTTCTTGCTCATTATTCGCTATTATTTCGGTATGTATTGCACATATTAAAATAAAAAAAACACCGTCTTGGCAATACTTTTTTACCGCTATATAGGTGCAAAATTAATATTTTGGGTTATTTTTGCAAACTGTTTTCAGGAATATTAATTGTATCGCACGATAATTAGCGCTTACAACAGGTAAAAAAGAGAATAATAAAACAATAAATTGAACTAAAAATATGCTTACAGCAAAAGAAATCAGAGAATCCTTTAAGGACTTTTTCCGCTCTAAAGAGCACCAAATTGTTCCGTCGGCTCCTATGGTTATCAAAGACGACCCTACGTTGATGTTTACCAATGCCGGTATGAACCAATTCAAAGACATTATCTTGGGTAACGTACCCATCAAGTATCCTCGTGTTGCCGACTCACAAAAGTGCTTGCGCGTAAGTGGTAAGCACAACGACTTGGAGGAGGTTGGTCACGATACCTACCACCACACCATGTTCGAGATGTTGGGCAACTGGTCGTTTGGCGACTACTTCAAGAAAGAGGCTATCGACTGGGCTTGGGAGTACTTGATTGATGTACTCAAACTCGACCCCAACCGCATATATGCAACCGTATTCGAAGGCTACGAGCCTGAAGGTCTCGAGCGCGACAACGAAGCTGCCGGTTACTGGGAGAAACACCTCCCCGCCGACCACATCATCAACGGCAATCGCAAAGACAACTTCTGGGAAATGGGCGATACAGGTCCTTGTGGCCCTTGTTCGGAGATTCACATCGACTTGCGTAGCGACGAAGAGCGCGCTGCTGTTGACGGTCGCGAACTCGTAAACCAAAGCAATCCCCAAGTAATCGAGATATGGAACCTCGTGTTCATGCAATACAATCGCAAGGCCGACGGCTCATTGGAGGGTCTTCCCGCCAAGGTTATCGACACCGGTATGGGCTTTGAGCGTCTCTGCATGGCATTGCAAGGCAAAACTTCAAACTACGACACCGATGTGTTCCAACCCATCATCCGTGTAATCGGTGAAATGTGTGGCAAGAAATATGGCGACAACGCACAAGACGACGTGGCTATGCGCGTTATTGCCGACCACATCCGCACCATCGCATTCTCTATCACCGATGGTCAGCTCCCCTCTAATGCCAAGGCAGGCTATGTTATCCGTCGCATCTTGCGTCGCGCCGTACGCTACGGCTACACCTTCTTGGGTCAACGCCAAGCATTCATGTATCGCCTCATCGACATTCTCATCGATACCATGGGCGATGCCTACCCCGAATTGTCGGCTCAACGC
>CAJGDT010000163.1 GCA_904502265.1 uncultured Barnesiella sp.
AAAAATATAGTAGTATGATAAAACACATTGTAATGTGGAAACTGAAGCCCGAGGCTGAAGGCCACACAGCTTGCGAAAATGCGCAATGGATGAAAGAACACCTCGAGTCGCTCATGGGCGTAGTGCCCGAGCTATTGTCATGCGAGGTGGGTATTAATGTAGTCGAGGGTAACTATGATGCCTGTCTTATATCGACCTTTGCCTCGGTTGAGGATATGGAAGCCTACAAGAAGCATCCTGCCCATGTTGCCATATCGACCTATTGCAAGAAGGTGCGCGAGAGCCGCGTTGCTTGCGACTTTGTGATTGAATGAAAAACAAGCAAATAAACAAGAAAGCGTATGAAACGAATTTTCAATTACCTAACACTATTTATCATGATAGCCATGTGTGTAGGTTGCTGTGCTACTACCGATAGCAACGACAAGAACATCGATGCACTTGTTGCCGAGATGCAAGGTTTATATCCCGATGCCAACCACGATGCAATGAAGCGTGGTATAGAGCAAACTGCCGCTTTGTGGCAAGAGCAAGACGGTACAGCCGAGGAGTTTGCTCAATTTGTCAAAGATAGCTATGTACCCGATTGCGAAGGTCGCAAAGTGTTGTTCAATAAACTATCGAAGGTGTATGAAGTATTGCTGGGCGCACAAAACCAAGTAGCCGTAGAACTTAACATACCTACCATGCTCACAGGTCCCGAACTTATCGACCTCGACTACATCATGAGTGCCTTCAACCCCTTCTCGCACATGACTACCGATTTGTACGAGAATAAGGTGGCATTTATAACCATCCTCAACTTCCCCAACTATACACTCGATGAAAAGAATGCCTTGGGCAAGGAGTGGAGTCGCGAAGAGTGGGCTTATGCCCGTATGGGCGATATGTTCACCTCGCGTGTACCTGCCGACATCAACAAGCAGATAGGTCAAGCCAATGCCGATGGCGAGAACTACATTGCCGGATACAACATTATGATGGGACACTTGCTCAGTGAGGAGGGGCAACGTCTTTTCCCCGAAGATATGGTGTTGCTCTCGCACTGGAACTTGCGCGATGAGATTAAGTCGAACTATGCCAACGTGCCCAATGCACACGAGAAGCAAGAGATGATATACCAAGTGATGCAACGCATAGTCGATGGCTCAATACCCCAAGCCGTTGTCAACAATGCCGAGTATGATTGGGCTCCCTACAGCAATCGCACCTGGAAGGGCGAGGAGGAAGTTACCCTTGCCGGTGAGGAGAATGGTCGCTACGATATTATCATGTCGCACTATGCTGCCATGAAGGCTGCCGATAAGTACGAGACACAAGCCCCCACAGGCATCATCCGCAACTTCGATATTGCTATGGAGATGACCTCGCAAGAGATTGAGGAGTTGTTTGTCAACCTTGTATCATCGCCTCAAGTAAAGGCTGTAGGTGCGCTTATCAAGGAACGTTTGGGTCGTGACTTGCGCCCCTATGACATTTGGTACGATGGTTTCAAGAGTCGCAGTACAATCTCTGAAGACCAACTCACAGCACTTACCCGCAACAAATATCCCACACCCGAGGCCTTCGAGGCCGATATGCCTCGTATGCTTGTAGCATTCGGATTTACACCTGCCGAAGCCAACTATTTGGCCGACAAAATCACCGTTCAAGGTGCTCGCGGTTCGGGTCATGCTTGGGGCGCTGTAGGTCGTTGGGAAAACTCATTGCTTCGCACCCGCATCGGTAGCGAGGGTATGGACTACAAGGGCTACAACATTGCTGTACATGAGTTTGGTCACAACGTAGAGCAAACTATCGACCTCTATGATGTCGATCACTATATGATGCGCGGTGTACCCAATACAGGTTTTACCGAAGCATTGGCATTTATATTCCAAAAACGCGACTTGCAATTGCTTGGTTACAACCAACAAATAGATGACAATACAACACTCGACATCTTCTGGGGATTGTATGAGATTATGGGTGTGTCGTTGGTTGACATGCGCATGTGGCAATGGTTGTATGAGAACCCCAATGCGACAGCAACCGAGTTGCGCGAGACAACACTTGCCATAGCACGCGATGTGTGGAACAGCTACTACGAGCCTATTTTGGGTGAGAAAGACTCTCCCATATTGGCTATCTACTCACACATGGTTAACTCGCCCATGTACTTGCCCAACTACCCCTTGGGTCACATTGTGGAGTTCCAACTTGAAGAGCACTTTGCTCAATTTACCAATCCTCGCGACTTTGCTACCGAGATTATGCGCATGTACCGTTTGGGTCGTCTCACACCCAACCATTGGATGCAACAAGCCGTGGGTAGCAACTTGAGTACAACTCCTATACTCAATGCCATCGATGCTATCGTGAAGTAACGATATACATAATATATAATAATAGAGGCCGCCGAAACAACATCAGCGGCCTCTATTGCTATATAGGGGTTTGCCTCCTTCGTTATGCTACCAGATGTAGGGTATAAGTCGCCAGCGCAGTTTTAAGCAGTAGTCGTTGTAGCCTTTCAGCTCGGCACGCAGTAGCTTCTCCTCGTCAAGTATGCGGCGTACAATGACAGGAATGTAGAGCGCAAATATCAACCCTGCCCACCATGAGCCCAGTACCAAAGGCATAGCAAGGAACATAAGCAGTGTAGCCGTGTACATGGGGTGACGCACGATGCCATACAGTCCGGTTGTTATAACCTCTTGTTCTTCCTCTACACGCACTGTGCGCGATAGCCATACATTCTCGCGCATCACCTCGCCATACAAGGCATATCCAACGAGAAAGAGTAGGGCACTACCGTACACTACCCATTGAGGAACATCCGACCAGCCCCAACGATAGTCGAGTCCGGCTATGACGAAACCTGCAATGAATATCAGTCCCGATAGTTTGATGACGCTTTGCTGAGTGCTACGTTTCTCTTTGTTTGCCAAGCGGCGACGCAACAGGTCGGGCGATTTGACAAACATTATAATGCCCATTACTGTCATGGGAATAAAGAGTATAGCCAGCAGTAGCCATGCACCCTGATACGACAGCGTGCCTGCAGGAGCAAATATTAATAATCCCATAATAACACACCCAGCAATAGCCTTTGTTGTAGCTGCGAGTAGAAGTTTGATCTTGTCATTCATAGTGATACTCAAAATTATTCAAGTCTAATAGTATCGATTTCGGTACAAATATAATAAAAAAGCGAGCATCCCGCAGTGGAATGCTCGCATGAGTATGTAGGTTTAAGATATACTATCTTATGCCTCGAGAGCAGCTTGAGCAGCAGCTACGCGTGCGATGGGCACACGGAAGGGAGAGCAAGATACGTAGTTCATGCCCAAGTT
The DNA here is from genome assembly GCA_904502265.1 of uncultured Barnesiella sp. Taxonomy (GTDB): domain Bacteria; phylum Bacteroidota; class Bacteroidia; order Bacteroidales; family Barnesiellaceae_A; genus Barnesiella_A. Next base: position 3,336 of record CAJGDT010000163.1, read on the forward strand.
AGCGCAGAACTTAACTGATGAGGGCTCGCCACCGTGCTCACCACAGATACCAATCTTCAAATCGGGGTTAGTAGAGCGACCTTTCTCAACACCCATCTTCACGAGTTGGCCAACACCTTGTTGGTCGAGAACTGCGAAGGGATCGGTCTTGATGATACCGAGTTCTTTGTAAACCTTCAAGAACTTACCGGCGTCGTCACGTGAGTAACCGAATGTCATTTGAGTCAAGTCGTTAGTACCGAATGAGAAGAAGTCGGCAACCTCGGCGATTTGGTCGGCTGTAACAGCAGCGCGGGGAACCTCAATCATTGTACCTACCTTGTAAGCTACAGTCTCGCCACGCTCAGCGAATACCTCTTGAGCTACACGGTGGATGATGTCGGCTTGCATGCGCAACTCAGTTACCATACCTACGAGGGGAACCATGATTTCGGGATGAACATCAACACCCTTAGCCTTCACGTTGAGGGCAGCCTCGATGATAGCGCGAGCTTGCATCTCGGTAATTTCGGGATATGTGTTACCAAGACGGCAACCGCGGTGACCGAGCATGGGGTTGAACTCCTCGAGAGCGTCGCAAGCGAGTTTCACTTCGTCGAGAGTGATGCCCATTTCGTCGGCAAGTTCCTTCATAGTTGCTGTTTGGTGAGGTACGAACTCGTGCAAGGGGGGATCGAGCAAGCGGATAGTAACACCGTAGCCGTCCATAGCCTCGAAGATACCCTCGAAGTCGCCACGTTGCATGGGGAGCAATTTGGCAAGAGCACGACGACGACCGTCCTCGTCTTTCGAAAGAATCATTTCGCGCATAGCTTTGATACGATCGCCTTCGAAGAACATGTGCTCTGTACGGCAGAGACCGATACCCTTAGCACCGAAGTCACGAGCTACCTTAGCATCGCGGG
>CAJGDT010000164.1 GCA_904502265.1 uncultured Barnesiella sp.
AACGCTTTGCTCTTCCCTGTCATAATAACATAACCCGGTTGTGTTGAATGCCTGTCCAATCTTCAACGTCACCCCGCTTACATCATTATAGACATTGCAGAATTTACTCAATACATTATTGATCGCCAGGTGATTGGGACCACTAATAGCTACACGTTCCTTCTTGTAAACCAATAGTTCTATCAGTAAAATAGCAATAACAAAAGATTTACCTGTTCCTGGAGGTCCTTGTATAAGATAGTAGTCTTCGCTAAGCATAGCATTAGCTATTGCTTCTCGTTGATTGTCGGTTAAGTGTAAATCAAAGTTCTTCTCTGTATCTCTTATCTCAGCGATAATTTCATCGCGATTCTGCGCCATACGAGGTGAGGGAATTTTATTTACTATGTCTAAATGTTCCGGCTTGATTGTTGTGAAGCCGGTCTCATATATACGAGTCATATCAACACTGTTTTTATCGAGAATAAATTCTTGATTGTTATTTTCAGCTATGATACGATCTATTTTGCCAACATTGCCAAAGTTGTCAAAAGCAAGTAGCAATGAGCCATCGTCAAGGATGTCGAATAGATTGCAAGAACTATCGTACATCATAGGTGAACCTCTGTGTATAACTAAATATTCCCCAATTTTAAAATCAGAGATATTCTTTGGGGCATAAACCTTGCGAATGTTGTAACCAAGTTTGCTCTCTTTGTAATTAGGATCTATTGTTACATGGTCTATAGCCTTACGTTTATTGATACGCTCTTCGAGGTCGAGTGCATAGAGCTCAACCATTCGCTTTTTAGAAGCTTCACATTCATCGATAAAGAAACTGTAAATATTGCTTTTATTAATCATATCTTTCGTATTTTAAGGATTATACAATCTAAGGGATTAGCATGCGTGTTGCAAACGGTATAAGTCATACATACAATAGCCTGTGTTACGACGGTACATGTGCGCGGTGAAGCGACTTTTGTAATCACTTTTACGAGCGTTGCGATGTGCAGCCTGCGCTTGTCGTTTTTCTATGATGCGACGTAGAATGCGTTTTTGCACACTGGGAGACTTCTTGCTGTTATGCTCATTCAGGTTAAGAAAAATGCCATCAAACAACTCATCTGCAATTTTTTGAGTAGTACGTATGCAACTTTCTTGTGCCGAACGGGTTCTATATCCATTGTTGCGAGCAGCTCGTTCCCACTTTTCGGCTTCACAACGGCGAGCTTTTGCTTCCTTCTCGCGACGCTTATTGTGTTGTTCCTCTTTCATAAGACGACATTGGTATATATAGTTGTAGATAGCGGCCTTTTTGAGATTCTCGCACTCTCGATGCTTGTTTTGTATGAGCATTACATCGTCTTCGAGTTCTTGGGCTTGCGAAATTATGTCGTTTGATACTTCGGTTGTTTTCACTCCCAATATTCGGTTTATGCGTTCTATTAGCTTCATTGTTATTTCGTTTTTAAGGTTTATATTAAAGTTAATACTTGCCAAGCTTACATGAAAATTTGTTGTTGTATAGTATCTGTTAACTCATCATACTCATCGGGCTTTTCGTTGAACCATGATTGCAACATATTTGTAAATTCCTCTTCGCTCATATCAGAATTAAACGCAACCGACAAGTCGTTCAAGTCATCGGGATGTATCTGTAATAGATACCCCTTGCGCTTCAATAAGTTGCGTAATGCTATGATCGCTTTCTGGTATTGAGGACGTTCTACAACAACCTTCTGCATAATGTTTATACCACTATCTTGGGTATAAAGCTCATTCACTATGGCTGTCTGATAGTAGACTTTGGCATCAAAGTTAGCATCGAGAATTGACAATAACTCCCCATTAACCACATCGGCTTCAATGCCCCTTTCCAACAATGAAAGTGCGCGGCTTTTGATGTATAGGGCATCATTGCACTCGCGTTTGGCAATTACCTTGTCGGCATACTTGATAGCTTGCTCGTATTGGCCGGCATAGAGGCATATAACACTATTGAGATAGTTGGTACAGATGCCATCTACAGGTATTGTTGCAACATCTTTTGTTACACCCATAAGCTCGTCATCGCTTATCAAGAACTCAAACATGTAATGTATGACAGAAGCGGCCGGCTTGTAGTTCTCCTCACGAACGTAATCCATAGCTAATTTCATAGCTGCTAAAGCGGCATTGTCATAATCGTTTTTCTTCAAGTGCGGATATATAGTCTTGCCTTTATTCAACTCCTTTTCAATAAGTCCGGCATCGTTATATGACGAAGCAAAATTCAATATTTCCTCGGTTTGTCGTATGTAATTGGGCTTTATTTCATGCAACAGATGCAAACCGCTCAATGAACGCACGCGGCTTAGTGCTACATAGAGTTGTCCCGGTTGAAATATGCCTTGTTTTAAGCTCAAATTCATCTCATCAAAAGTAAGACCTTGGCTCTTATGGATGGTAATAGCCCATGCCAATTTGACGGGATATTGTGTGAATGTGCCTTTGACACTCTTCGACAACTGTTTGCTGTCGGAGTTGTACTTGTATTCGATGCTCTCCCATTGCGATGGCGCAACGGCATGCTCCTCTCCGTTGGCAAGGCGCACACTGATACTATTTTCTTCCAGCTTTGATATCGCTGCCAATGTTCCATTGGCCCAGCGACGGCTTGGGTCATTACGGCAGAACATTACTTGTGCTCCTACTTTCAGCGAAAGTCGTTGCTCAACGATAGCACTACGAGGGTCGAAGCTATCGGTAATAGCGGCTTCATAGATATACTCATCGCCCTCTATCTTGGCAAGCTCTGTGTCGTTTATCTTTTTAGCTTCGTCGTTACGAGCACACAATGTGATGATAAGGTTATTAGCTTCGTTATCAATCGCCTTGCATCCATTCAATACGTCAATATCCTCCGGCATGGCTTTACCGCTACGGATATTGTTGAGTATAGCAACGAACTCCTCATCATCTTGACGATAAACCTTACGGAACTCGATAGTAGGCATTGTAATACGACGCATCACATGAGCATTGAAGAAGTAATAATTACTCTCTCCATATATATCCTTCATAATCTCTCGGTCGCTGTCAGTCACCACAGGAGGTAGCTGAAACATATCACCGACAAAAATGATTTGTTTTCCACCAAAGGGGAACGGACTGCAACAAACCCTTCGCAAAGTATAGTCTATAGCATCAATCGTATCGCAGCGTACCATTGATACCTCATCAATGATAATTGTATCGATGCTTCTTATCATTCTCACCTTCTCTTGATTGGTACTACCCGCTGTAAGTGGAGTGAGAACACCGGTTGGCAATCCGAAGAAAGAGTGTATTGTTTCACCACCGGCATTGATGGCAGCAATACCCGTAGGTGCCAGGACTACAAATTTCTTATCCACCTCCTCTTGCACCTTCTTGAGGAATGTTGTTTTGCCTGTTCCTGCCTTTCCGGTAAGGAAAAACGATGTGTTGGTATGAGCGATGAGTTCGTAAGCCTTCTCTTGTTGCATGTTGTTGGCGATGAATTCTTTCATGATGTGTTTCTTTTTTTTGAGGGTTATTGTTGAGAGGTGAACATGGGGAGCATATTGGTCATATTGCGGCCAAAGTCGTCCGAAAGGAAGCTGATATAACTCTCCTCGACATACTTCTTGGCCTCTCGCTCGATGACATCATCGTTCATCTGAAGGTTTTGCACCTTCAACTGACCCTGTACATATTGCTTGATGATAGACTCTACAGCGCGTCGTATCATGTCGCGGTTGTAAAAGGTCTTCTCATACTTCACACTGCCTATCAACGATTTGCTGTTGTTGTTGTAGGTATATACCTCAATAGAGTCTATATACTTCCATGTGTGGTATAAGCCAATGTTTTCTACCACGGCTATACGATTGGTAAATCGTAAGCCTCTGTAGTGCAAATGTCCTGCCGAAGATGTATATTCATCAAAGATAAACATCTTGTCATCTTCGTTCCACACAGGAGTGTTCTTGCGAGGGTTGCCATACACGGGAAGGATGCTGTCAAACACGGGGTTGGTGATGCTGCTTGATGTTGCCATAGTTTTCTGTTTTTTGAGGGTTATTATGCAAGTTGTTTGGGTTGATTTCTCATTGCTTCGCCAACAAGGCTGTCGGCAAATTGGCTGAGTTGCGACTCACTTACCGACGTTCCGGCAAGTTTCATCTGCCCTTTGAGGTAACTCATTACCATATCGACACATTGGCGCTTGGCAAG
>CAJGDT010000165.1 GCA_904502265.1 uncultured Barnesiella sp.
ACATCACAACTAATTTTAATATAAGGACATCATGTTCAATGCAAAAATCACAGGTGTCGCATCATACACACCCGACTACATACTCAACAACGAGGAGTTGGCACAAATGGTCGACACAAACGACGAGTGGATTACCACCCGTGTAGGTATTAAAGAGAGAAGAATCCTTAAGCAAGAAGGTGCAGGCTCATCTGAGCTGGGTGCCCACGCACTGCAATCTCTCATTGAGAAAACAGGCATCGACCCCTCTGAGATTGAACTCATTATTTGCGCTACTTCTAACCCTGACTACCGCTTCCCCTCTACTGCCTCTATCATTGCCGAGAAGGTAGGCATAAAGACCACATACGCATACGACATACAAGCTGCTTGCGCCGGATTTATCGTAGCTCTACAAGCAGGAGCTATGTACATACGCGCCGGCGTGCACAAGAAAGTTGTTGTTATTGCAGCCGAGAAGATGTCATCAATGACCAACTACAAAGACCGCAACACTTGTCCCCTATTTGGCGATGCAGCCGCATGCGTACTCTTGGAGCCCTCCGAAGAGAATGTTGGCGTTATGGATGCCGTATTCCACACCGATGGCATTGGTCTTCCCCACCTTGTCATGACAGCCGGTGGATCGGTGCGTCCCGCATCACACACCACAATCGACAACAACGAACACTATATCTATCAAGATGGTCGTTTCGTGTTTAAGCACGCAGTAGCCGACATGATTGAGTCGTCTGATACAATCATGAAACGCAACAATCTCACTATCGACGACGTAAACTACCTCATTCCTCACCAAGCCAATTTACGTATCATTGAGGCTATCGCCGAAAGATTCAACGTTCCCGAGGAAAAACTAATTGTCAACATTCAACGCTACGGCAACACAAGCGCTGCATCTATCCCCTTGTGCCTATCGGAGTTTGAACACAAGTTCAAAAAAGGCGACAAGCTCATCCTCACTGCTTTTGGTGCAGGATTTACTTGGGGTGCTCTATACCTCGTATGGGGCTATGATGCACAATAAGAAATCAGCATTTACACATTACAAAACGCACCCACTACTCAGTGTGGTGCGTTTTGTCTTTATATAATGGCTCAAAAATTGGCTTTTTCGGCTCTTTTTACTATTTTTGCGTCAAAACCATACTTTATGCATAAATCGGGATTTGTAAACATCGTAGGAAACCCCAATGTTGGTAAATCGACATTGATGAACTCGCTCGTAGGCGAGCGCATCTCTATTATCACATCCAAGGCTCAAACCACCCGCCATCGTATCATGGGTATCGTCAACACCGACGATATGCAGATTGTCTATTCCGATACACCCGGCGTGCTCAAGCCCAACTATAAGCTACAGGAGTCAATGCTCGGATTCTCACATTCGGCTCTTGTCGATGCCGACATCCTCTTGTACGTAACCGACACAGTAGAAACCCCCGATAAAAACGCAGAGTTTCTTGCCCGTGTAGCCAAGGAACAAATGCCCGTTATTGTCATTATCAACAAGATAGACTTGCTGAAAGGACAAGCCGAGCTGGAGAAGTTTGTAGAGCAATGGAAGGAGCTACTTCCGCAAGCCGAGATTATACCCATTTCGGCCATGCTACGCTTCAACATCGACAATCTTCTCAAGCGCATCCATGCACTCCTGCCCGAGTCACCTCCATTCTTCGACAAAGATGCACTCACCGACAAGCCGGCCCGTTTCTTTGTCAACGAGATTATCCGCGAAAAGATACTCCTCACCTACGACAAAGAGATACCATATGCTTGCGAGGTAGCTGTCGAATTGTTTAAAGAGAGCGACAAGCGCATAGAAATTTCGGCCGTGATATATGTAGAACGCGACTCACAAAAGGGCATTATCATAGGCAAGGGAGGCTCGGCCTTGAAACGTGTTGGCACATTGGCACGTAAAGACATTGAAGCCTTCTTCGACAAACAAGTATTTCTACAACTATATGTAAAGGTAGAGAAAGATTGGCGCAATCGCGAAAACAAATTGCGTTCTTTCGGTTACCTAAACGAATAAAATACAACACCCAAACTCAATAATTATGGGAAATATCGTAGCCATAGTAGGTCGCCCCAACGTGGGTAAATCGACCCTATTCAACCGACTCACACAAACACGGCAAGCCATTGTAAATGAGACTGCCGGCACTACACGCGATCGCCAATATGGCAAGGTCGAGTGGGGTGGAAAAGAATTCTCTATCATCGACACAGGTGGCTGGGTAGTAAACTCTGAAGATATCTTTGAAGAAGAAATCAACAAGCAAGTATCTATCGCCATAGAAGAGGCCGATGTCATACTCTTTGTAGTTGATGCCATCAATGGAGCAACCGACCTCGACGATCATGTGGCTTCAATCTTACGCCGTGCCAAGAAACCCATTATCCTTGTTGCAAACAAGGCCGATTCGAACCAATGGATATACAACTCGGCCGAGTTCTATGCCTTTGGTTTGGGCGACCCCTTCTGCGTATCGGCAGTAAGTGGTAGCGGTACCGGCGAATTGCTCGACGAGATAGTTGCCAAGTTTACCAAAGACTTTGAAGACGAGGCCGAGATTGACATCCCCCGCTTTGCCGTCGTAGGACGACCCAACGCCGGTAAATCTTCTATTATCAATGCCTTTATCGGCGAAGAGCGCAACATCGTAACTAATATTGCCGGTACTACCCGCGACTCTATCTATACCCGCTACAACAAGTTCGGCTTTGACTTCTACTTGGTCGATACCGCAGGTATCCGCAAGAAAGGTAAGGTAACCGAAGACCTTGAATACTACTCGGTAATACGGTCTATACGCGCCATCGAGAACTCCGACGTGTGTATCCTCATGATCGATGCCACACGTGGTATTGAGGGTCAAGACCTCAACATCTTCTCGCTCATACAAAAGAACCGCAAGGGCATTGTGGTGTGTGTAAACAAGTGGGACCTTGTTGAAGACAAGTCGACCATTGCCATCAAGACCTTCGAGAAGGCTATACGCGACCGTTTGGCTCCGTTTACCGACTTCCCCATCATATACACATCGGCACTCACCAAACAACGCATCTTCAAGGTACTCGAAACCGCTGTTGAGGTATACCAAAACCGCAAGCGCCTTGTACCTACATCAAAGCTCAACGAAGTGATGCTTGCCGCCATCGAGGCCTATCCGCCCCCAGCAACCAAAGGCAAGTACATCAAAATCAAGTATATCACCATGCTCAAGGAGGCACAAATTCCCTCGTTCATCTTCTTCTGCAATCTACCTCAATGGGTAAAAGAGCCCTACAAGCGCTACCTTGAGAACAAGATACGCGAGCATTGGTGCTACACTGGAACACCTATTAACATCTATATGCGTGAGAAATAAAGCGTAAAAATAGGAAATACGGCAGAAAGATTCTATCTTTGCGCAACTTTTGAAAAGCAAAACAAACAAAATCAAATAATTACCTAATCATTTAAACAAACTTTTATGTCACAATCATTATTTTTGCTCGCAGTATTGGTTGTCGTAATACCCTTCTTGGTATTCTACGTAATCAAAGCTAAGAAAGAACACCCCAAAGGCCTCATCTCGGCAGCTCTTGCCAACATGGGTGAGCGTTTTGGCTACTACATCATGAATGCAGTTTTGCTGCTCTTCCTCTGCTCTAAATTCGGTATCAGCGATGACGCTGCCGGCTGGATTTATGCTGTATTCTATTTCTTGATTTATGTATTGAGTCTCCCCGGTGGTATGATTGCCGATAAGACTCAAAAATACAAAGGCACAATCATCTCTGGTTTGTTGTGCATGGCTATCGGTTACATCCTTTTGTCAATCCCCGTATTTGCCGAGGCTAACGGTGGTATCTCTTGGGTACTCATCTTCACTTGCGTTGCCCTCCTTATCATCGCCTTCGGTAACGGTTTGTTCAAAGGTAACTTGCAAGCTATCGTAGGTCAAATGTACGACAACTTCGAGGCTGAAGCTGCCAAGAAAGGTCCCGATGCATTGGCTATCGCTAAATCAAGACGCGACAGCGGTTTCCAAATCTTCTACGTTTTCATCAACATCGGTGGTGTTATCGCTCCCTTCGTTGCTCCTCTTTTGAGAGAGTTCTGGTTGAAGACTA
>CAJGDT010000166.1 GCA_904502265.1 uncultured Barnesiella sp.
ATCCCAATGCCTCTATAGTAGTTAAGGATTGTAATTTCTCAAAATTGGGTTATGCTATCTATACTATGTCCGGAGGTGGATATGAATCTCTCGCTGTTGAAAACTGTACTTTTGAGGAAATCATATCTTGGGCGATTATGCCTCAGTATAGTAACTATCTTGGCGATTTGACAATAAATAGTTGTACCTTTAAGGATTGTAAAGGTGGTTTAGTGAAGTCTGGCGCGATGACCGCAGGTCACACTTTCACTTTTACCGATAATACACTCACTAATAGTACCGGACATGACGGTAAGGACAGTAAGTGGTTTGAAGTAAATGCTTCTGCAGCTACAAAAGTTGTTAGTGGTAACACTAAAGACGGTGCTGCTTGGACTCCCGGCGCAGAAAATGGTTTGAAATAATCAATCGATATTGATTACATAAACGGAGGGCGACAAAATTGTCGCCCTCTTTTTTATATGTACCGGGGTGTGCAAAGTGAACTATTGAGTACTATGCAATCATTATTATTTTTCATTATTTGTTATATTTTTTCATAAATAGTTACTATCTTTGGGAAAATACAACATTTGCCACACCATACTACAACCTATTGAATCATGAAAATATTCGACGTATTCATAAGCTACTCAAGCCGGCAGAAGAATATTGCCGATGCCATATGTCATGTATTGGAGGAACACAATATTAAGTGCTGGATAGCTCCTCGTGACATACCGGTAGGAGAAAAATATGCTGCTGTTATCACTCGTGCTATTAAAGAGAGTAAACTTGTAGTGTTGGTGTTCTCTGAATTATCGGCCGTATCACCTTGGGTCGAAAGTGAAATAAATATTGCTTTCAGTAACCGCAAGCCGATATTACCCTATAAGGTCGATAATGCAAACCTCAATGATTATGACGAGTTCTATTTGATGCTCAACAACCGACACTGGATAGAGTCTGTTCCCGACTTTCGATCTCGCTTCAACGAACTACTGGAGACTGTAGCTCATTCACTGAATATCACTATCACAAAGACCAACGCAAATCACTACTCAACAGAAAGACCTATATCCTCGGCACCCCACACCGATACCGACAGTAAGCCTCGGACAAAGCCTGACGTTGCCGAGGAATGTAAGGCACCGCAAACTGAGACGCCCCAAAAACATGGATTGATAAATGCCATTTGCATAGCCGATTGTGCGATATCACTTTTCTCCATAATGGTAGCAGTAAGTGGCAAAGAGGGGCCATGGATAGTATTCCTCCTCTTGAGGATGAGTTGCGTGTTGCCCCTCATATTCAATAGTATCAAGGGTTCCTTGGTCATGTACATTGCAAGTTTTATATTTATAATGTATATAAGTGCTGAATTTAGCAAAAATGGGGGGCTCACTATGTTTTTCATCCTAGGGGCTACCGCCCTGGTATATGCACTACTGCTCTCGTTACGCAAGAATGGTGTGAGTGCTTGGACCATGATGACTTCGAAGAAATAAAAAGTAGAAGCATAGATAGCACACACAACATATTTGTTAAACTGATAGATTGGAGTAACATAATCACTCTATAACATAAAACCGAAGGAAAAAGTAAGATGAAAAAGAACTATGTACCACAACCCATGGATACCAGCGATATCCAATTGCCCGAAGAGTTGAACGTGTTGATAGAGCAAATGGCTAAGAATGTGCACGAAGTATGGGCACAAAGTCGCTTGGAACAAGGATGGAAGTATGGTGAGGAGCGTAGCGATGCACTGAAAACTCACCCATGCTTGGTACCCTACGAAGAGCTACCCGAAGTAGAAAAGGCATACGACCGAGATACAGCCTTGGGTACATTGAGGTTGATAAGTAAGTTGGGCTTTAAAATAAGCAAAGAGTAGCTAGATAAGTATACAGCCATCTCTTACTAAAATATAAACGGGTCATAGTCGAAAAACTATGACCCGTATTATCTATATGCGCTACAGCGCTATTAGTTCAATTTAAGCGCATTGGGAACTTTTTGGTTGGTAAGGGCTATATCCCACACATCTTTAATAGTCTTGACATAGTGGAAGGTAAGACCTTTGAGATATACCTCGTTAATCTCCTCAATATCCTTTCGATTGTCCTCCGAGAGAATAATCTCTTTCATGCCGGAACGCTTGGCTGCCAGAATTTTCTCTTTAATACCACCCACAGGCAACACCTTACCACGGAGTGTTATCTCACCGGTCATAGCCACACGAGCGCGCACTTTGCGTTGTGTGAAGGCCGACGCCAACGATGTGGCCATTGTAATACCTGCCGAAGGACCATCTTTAGGTATTGCACCCTCGGGTACGTGGATGTGTACATTCCACTTCTCAAACACCTCTTCGGGTATACCCAACACATCGGCATGAGCCTTGATATATTGCATGGCAATTACAGCCGACTCTTTCATAACATCGCCCAAGTTACCTGTAATAGTGAGTTTTTCGCCCTTGCCTTTGCACAAGCTCGACTCTACAAAGAGAATCTCACCACCTACGGCAGTCCATGCCAAACCGGTCACTACACCGGCAAAATCGTTACCTTCGTATTGATCGGCAATATTGGTGGGTACGCCCAAGTACTCGCGCAAGTCTTCGAGCGATACACTCTTACTGTATTCGAGTTCCTCGGCCTTCTTAACCGCTATTTTGCGCATTACCTTGGCTATCATCTTATCGAGCAAGCGTACACCCGACTCGCGAGTATACTTGTCAATAATGGCCGAGATGGTCTTCTTGGGCAAATCTACATCCTCCTTAGTAAGACCATGAGCCTTCATCTGCTTGGGTATAAGGTGACGGCGGGCTATTTCGATCTTCTCTTCAAGAATATATCCGCTGATGTCTATCAACTCCATACGATCGAGCAAGGGACGCGAAATAGTGCTCAAATCATTGGCCGTAGCAATGAAAAAGACATTTGACAAGTCGTAGTCTATATCGACATAATTGTCATGGAATGCCGAGTTTTGCTCGGGGTCGAGCACCTCCAACAATGCCGATGCAGGGTCGCCCTTAAAGTCGGCACCGATTTTATCAATCTCATCGAGCACAAACACGGGATTGCTCTTCTTAGCCTTGGTAATAGCTTGCATAATACGACCGGGCATGGCACCGATATAGGTACGACGGTGACCACGTATCTCGGCCTCGTCATGAAGACCACCCAACGATATGCGCACATACTCGCGATGAATGGCACGTGCTATACTCTTACCCAACGAGGTCTTACCTACTCCGGGAGGGCCATAAAGACACAAAATGGGAGCATGAGCAAGGTCGGTGAGTTTCACCACTGCCAAGTGCTCAATAATACGTTCTTTCACCTTGTCGAGGCCATAATGGTCCTCATTGAGTATATCACGAGCCTCCTTAAGATTGATATAGTCTTCGCTATATTCGTTCCAAGGAAGGTTGAGTATGTTATCGATATAGGTATATTGTACCGAATAATCGGGTGTTTGAGGATGCAGACGCTCCAACTTGCGCACCTCTTTTTCAAAGGCTTTGGCAACATCTTCACTCCATTTTTTTTGCGCACCACGATTGCGCAATTCTTGTACCTCTTGCTCTATACCATCGCCACCAAGTTCTTCTTGAATGGTACGTATTTGTTGTTGCAAGAAATGTTCACGTTGTTGCTGATTGATACCCTCACGAGTTTTCGATTGTATATCGGCCTTTATTTCAATAAGTTGCACCTCGCGACTCAAAATGTCATACAAGGCAAAAGCACGCTCTTTGAGGCTATCCTTATCCAGCAATGATTGCTTGTCGGTAGCTTCGAGCGGCGAATTGCAACTGACAAAGTTGGTAAGATATGTAGCATTGTCGATGTTGTTTACCGCAAAAGCCATCTCCTTTCCGGAATCACCCACCGAACGCAACATCTTTATCATCAATTCTTTAATTGACAACATCAACGCTTCATACTCTTTATCGCCAGCTTGGGGATATACATCATCGATAAGTGTATATCTGGCACGCATATAGGGTTCATCGGCGGTTTGCTCACCCAGTCGCATGCGACGCTTACCTTGCAATATGACAGTTGTAGTGTCATC
>CAJGDT010000167.1 GCA_904502265.1 uncultured Barnesiella sp.
CGACGAGGCAGCTGCAGCTCTCAAATCGATTGCTAAATCGGGCAAAAAAGTACTTTTTGTAGCTACTAAAAAACAAGCTAAACAAGTTATTGCCGACAAAGCCACTGCTATCAACATGCCTTATGTTATCGAGCGCTGGCCCGGTGGTATGCTCACCAACTTCCCCACAATCCGCAAGGCTGTGAAGAAGATGACCACTATCGACAAGATGACCAAAGACGGAACTTTCGACAACCTCTCAAAACGCGAAAAGCTCCAAATCACTCGCCAACGTGCAAAACTCGAAAAGACTCTCGGTAGCATCGCCGACTTGAACCGTCTTCCCGCTGCGTTGTTCGTAGTAGACGTTCTCAAAGAGCACATCGCTGTTCGCGAGGCCAATCGTCTCGGTATCCCCGTATTCGCTATGGTAGATACTAACTCTGATCCTTCAAACATCGACTTCGTAATCCCCGCTAACGACGATGCTTCAAAATCAATCGAAGTAATCCTCGATGCACTTTGTGGCGCTATGGCTGAGGGTATCGAAGAGCGCAAGATCGAGAAACTCGACGAAACTCCCGCTGAGGAAGCAGCAGCTCCCAAGCGTGAGCGTAAAGCTCGCATCTCTCGTCGCAAAAACGACGAAGAGCCCGTAGCTGAGAAACCCGCAGAAAGCGAAGAATAATAATTCTCACAACAAAGAGCGAGCCTTTTCTCACAACAAGGCCCGCTCTTTGTCTTTTAAGACATAAAGTATTAACTACTAAAACATACAACTATGGCAGTAACAATGGCAGATATCAGCAAGCTCCGCGCTCTTACCGGTGCTGGTATGATGGACTGCAAAAAAGCATTACAAGAAGCTGACGGCGATATCGAAGCCGCAAAAGAAATAATCCGCAAGAAAGGTCAAGCAGTAGCTGCAAAACGCGAAGACCGCGAAGCAGCTGAAGGTTGCGTTCTCGCTAAAGCTAACGGTAGCTACGCTGCTATCGTAGCCTTGAAGTGCGAAACTGACTTTGTTGCTAACAACGAGTCATTCGTAGCTTTGACCAACCGCATCCTCAACGCTGTTATGGAAGCTAAACCCAAAACTCGTGAGGAAGTTCTCGCTCTTACTATCGACGGTGTTGAGATTTCTACTCTCATTACTGACGAAATTGGTAAAACAGGTGAGAAAATGGAACTCGGCGACTTCAACTTCATCGAAGCTGAGCACACTGTAGTTTACAACCACCAAAACAAAAACCAACTTTGCGCTATCGTAGGTCTTAACAAGGCTAACGACGAGGCAGGCAAACGCGTTGCTATGCAAATCGCTGCAATGAACCCCATCGCTATCGATGAGGATGGCGTTTCAGAGGATATCAAGAACGCTGAGATCGCAGTTGCTATCGAGAAAACTAAAGCTGAGCAAGTACAAAAGGCTGTTGAGGTTGCCCTCAAGAAAGCCGGTATCAACCCCGCTCACGTTGACTCTGAAGACCACATGGAAAGCAACATGGCTAAAGGCTGGATTACTGCAGAGGAAGTTGCTAAAGCAAAAGAAATCATCGCTACAGTATCAGCTGAGAAAGCTGCTAACCTCCCCGAGGCTATGATTCAAAACATCGCTAAAGGTCGTCTTGGCAAATTCTTGAAAGAAGTTTGCTTGCTCAACCAAGAGGACATCATGGATGCTAAGAAAACTGTTCGCGACGTACTCAAAGAGATGGACGCTGACTTGAAGGTTGCTGCTTTCAAACGCTTCACTCTCCGCGCTGAATAATTTATTCGCAACATACAATCTTAATAGGCTACTCATATGAGCAGCCTATTTTTTTTTGCCACATAACAAATGCCATCAACAAGTAAAAAAGATGCCGAACCCAAAAGGCCCGGCATAGACTATAGTGTATAAAAAGAACATCACTACTCAACAGTAACCGACTTAGCCAAGTTACGAGGCTGGTCAACATTCTTGCCCTTGCACACTGCAATATGGTAGGCCAACAACTGCAACGGCACTGATGCCAATAGAGGATAGAGGAAATCGGCTGTTTCTGGCAGTTCTATTACATAATCTACCAACTTAGAAATAGTATCATCGCCTTTCACCACGATAGCTATTACACGACCTTGTCGAGCCTTTATCTCCTGTATATTGCTCAATACCTTTTCGTATAATGCTTTATTGGCTGCTACAACAACCACAGGCATCTCCGCATCAATAAGAGCAATAGGACCATGCTTCATCTCGGCCGCTGGATAACCCTCGGCATGTATATAAGAAATTTCCTTCAGCTTCAATGCACCCTCAAGCGCCACAGGATAATTGTATCCACGTCCCAAATAGATAAAATTATGAGCGTAGGTAAACGTGCGCGACAATGATGCTATAGAATCATTCTGTTTGAGTACCTCGCGGATTTTTTCGGGAATGCTTATCATCTCACGCAATGCATCCTCCAACTGCTCCTGGGTAATTGTACCACGCTCCTTAGCAATACATAAAGCCAACATCGACAGCACTGTAACTTGACCGGTAAATGCCTTGGTCGACGCTACACCAATCTCAGGGCCAACGTGAATGTATGATCCCGCATGCGTATTACGAGCTATCGACGATCCCACAGAATTGACAATACCATAAACAAAAGCACCTCTGCTACGCGCCAACTCTACGGCAGCCAATGTATCGGCAGTCTCGCCCGATTGCGATATTGCTATTACTACATCCTCCTCACTTATAACAGGATTACTGTAACGAAACTCCGAAGCATAGGCCACCTCTACAGGTATACGACAGAAGTTTTCGATAAGACTCTTACCTATCAGACCGGCATGCCACGAAGTACCACACGCCACTATCACAAAACGACGTGCATTAACAAATCGCTCACCATAATCTATGATTGAAGAAAAACGGATGTCGGTTCCATCGGTATTGATACGGCCACGCATACAGTTTAGCAAGCACTCGGGTTGCTCAAAAATCTCTTTGAGCATAAAATGCTCGTAGCCGCCTTTTTCTATCGCACCAAGATCAAGATTTACCTCACTTACCTCGTGACTCACCTTCTGACCCTGCAATGTCACAATGTTAACACCCTTGTAACGATTGATAATAGCAATATCATCGTCCTCAAGGTATATCATCTTTTTGGTATATTCCACGATAGGCGTTGCATCAGAGGCAAGAAAATACTCACCATCACCCAAGCCTATTGCCAACGGACTGGCCTTACGGGCTACAATAATCTCATCAGGATTGTACTTATCGAGTACCGCAATAGCATAGGCTCCTATCACTTGTGTGAGGGCCTTTTGCACAGCTGTCAAAAGATCGGTATTATACTCGACCTTGTAATATTCTATCAATTGAACCAACACCTCGGTATCGGTTTCACTTGTGAAGGTAAATCCCTTTTCTATCAACTTCTCTTTGAGCGAAGCGTAATTCTCGATAATACCATTATGTATCAACGACAAAGTACCAGACGAAGAGAAATGGGGATGGGCATTTTCGCGACAAGGAACACCATGGGTAGCCCAACGAGTATGAGCTATACCGATTGTTCCGCTTATATCTTTATCTTCCAAGAATGCCTCTAAATCATCTACCTTTCCTTTGGCCTTGTACACATTGAGCTCACCGGCAGCATTTATCATAGACACACCTGCACTATCATAACCTCGATACTCCAATCGGCGCAATCCCTTAATAAGTATCGAGCAAGCTTGCTGTGTTCCTATATAACCAACTATTCCACACATTTGGGTGTAAATTAAAGTTTATACTGAAAAAAAACATACAAAAATAAGAAAAGTGTTCAGTATAAACCAAATTATAACAAAAAAACACCCATTAAAAATGGATGTTTTCATTAATGTGGGCGTTGACGGATTCGAACCGCCGACCCTCTGCTTGTAAGGCAGATGCTCTAAACCAGCTGAGCTAAACGCCCTTGTAAATAAGAGTGCCGAAGCACCCGGGAAATATATAACGTTTGATAATGGTGGGCGTTGACGGATTCGAACCGCCGACCCTCTGCTTGTAAGGCAGATGCTCTAAACCAGCTGAGCTAAACGCCCGAG